>PIVQ01000563.1 GCA_003354055.1 Desulfobacteraceae bacterium
TTAAAAAAATCTTTTAGTGTTAAATATTTACTTGATGATACAAAAATACTATATGGTATTATGTTTTTCTGCGAGTTTGAAGATTTTGATAGAAACTCAAAAGCACAAAATATTTTATTTTTATCCCTAAGTGAAAAAGGAAAAGATTTTAAATTTCCAGATACTATTTTATATACAAAAATTATTGGACAATGGCCATCAAGTGATATATTAATGGGTAGTGAAAATGAATTTGTTAAAACTAGATTTATTGATATATTCAAAGATGAAGATATTAAATATATTTTTGATGATGATACCATTAAAAAAATGATTAGAGGAAAAAAATATATTACAAAGTATTACTATGAAAGAGGATATCCAAAGAAAAAGTTTAAAACAATTCCTTCACAATATATTGATCCTAAAAAAACAGTTGGTATTAAATTAGGAGATAAATGCATAGGTCTTAATAAAAATAATAAAGTTGTTATAAATAAATGTACTAGTAATAATGTAAAGTTTTTAATAAGACAGGATAAAAAATTATATAATAAAAAAACTGATAGTTGTTTAGCATTTCATAACAATGGTGATATGAGTTTACTTCCTTGTGATACTATTAATGTATGCGATGATACAAACAAATTACAATCTTGTCAAAAATTTAATTTTAGAAAATATGGTGGATTAGAAATAGTTGGTAAAAAAAATAAATGTCTTTCAAAAGATATGAAAGCAGTTGAATGTTATAAAGCAGATAAATTAAATCTTATTTAATTTGAATAAACACTTCTTCGGTCTACTTCATATTGTGTTTGTGGTGGTGTATAATATTCTATTAATCTTTCATACTCTACATCAAGTTGATTTTCCGTTCTTCTTCTACCAATTAAATAACCAATAATACCACCAGTAATAGTACTACCTACTCCAATTGAAGTTCCTATAATTATAGTTAAAGTAATAATCATTTTATATAATATGCTAATAAATATAAAATAAATTTTATAATTTTTTTGAACAAAAATTTACATTTAAATTTAAAATCTTTTAAAAATATTATTATTATTATATATTATTATAAACCTAACAATGAAACTAGAAAAGATAAATTTATTTTTAGATATAGCAAAACATGAAGAGAAATATTGTAAAGAAATAATACAAGATAAAAATAATTATAATTATTTTATATTAATTAAATGTTTAGAAAAAAATAACCTTTACAATGATGTTATTAAAGAAATAACTGAATTTATAGGTAATATACTTACTTACAACAAAGATACTATTACTTTTAATAAAAAAGAATTGAAATTAAATTGTAATTTATTTTTAGATATTATAAAAATAAAAACAAACTATAAAAGTTATTACGTATGTTTAGAATGTCAAAGTAAGTATAATCAATATTTGGATGGTGCTTATGCTCAGAGAGAGTTTAACTATGAAAACCATTTAATAACAAAAAAACATAAAAAAAATAAAGGAAAAAAAGGAAATTATACATTAGGAAAAATTCTTGATAATGTAAAATTTTGTAACTCTATAATTATAAATATCACTTCTGTTTGCGGTTATTCAGATTTAATTTAAATGGATCTTTAGTTCCACCAAAATAAGGTTTTGCATGTTTACTTGATATCATTACATCACTTATTGACCGACCATCATCTAAAAATATTTGAATTAATGGCCTACCATACTTTCCATTTTTTCCAAATTTAACCATTAAAACCTGTCCTAGTATTAATTTTTCTAAAAAATGTTTAGCTTCATATCCAGCTCTTTTTTCTTCCGGATCCTTTGTTCTTAATTCTGGTGTATCTATTCCATATATTCTACAAGATGTATTTATATTCTGTTTCTTCCATCTAAATAATAATGTACAAGTATCTCCATCATAAACTTTATATATTCTACAATATTTTTCAACTCCTAAAAATGAAAACTTTGGAACATCATTCGGGTTTATTGACATCAATTTTCTTCTTGTATTATATCTTTTGTATGTTTTTTTTAAGTAATTCATTATATTATTATTTACTATATTATTTATTATTAATTTAAAATTGAATTTAATAATAATATTAACTATATATGTAAATGACTAAACCAGATTACGATATTGAAAATTATTATAATTTAGAAGATTTTAAAGAAAGTAATGATTTATTTGAAGAGTTTTTATCAAGATGTACATACGTTCATAAAGAGAAAGTTCCACAAGGTAGTTTTAAAGTATCAACTATGACTATTTCTGGTAATTTTTGTGATGATATTAATCTTGCTATGGTTTATCAAAGATTATTTTTAGATGAAGATATTGCTTATATTGAACGTAGTAAAGATTCTATTAGAGGAACTAAGAATAAAAAGAAAGCTAAATATAAAAAGAAAGATAAGAAAAAGAAATCAACAGATAAAAGGAAAAAAGGGAAAGGTTCTCCATTCTCTAATCAAATTAGTATTGGTTTTAATTGTAATAATTGTGAACACATTCATAATAATCCAATATGTGTTAAATTATTTAAAAATGGTAAAATACATATGACTGGTTGTAAAACATTAGTTGAAGTCAGAAATATATATACTAAATTATATAAAAAGGTTATGAATATTAAAACAGAATATAATTTAAGAAGTAGAATAATTACAATCAATTCTGTAACAAATATTAAAAAACACGAAGATATTGACTTTCATGTTGAAATGGTTAATGGAACATTTAAAACAAACTTTAAAATAGATTTAAATAAATTATATTCAAAACTAACTGAAAATTATACTTATGATGATATTTTTATCAATTGTGAAAAGAAAACACAATTAGTATGTTATCTAAAGAAATTCAAAGTCATGAATGTTAAAAAACAGAAAGAGAAAATACCATCTGTTTTTATTTATAATAGTGGCTCTATCAATATTATTGCTATTAGTTTGGAAATATTAATGAATTCATATAAATTAATAAGTGAGTTTGTTGATAAAAATTATGAAGATTTAATAGAAACTGAAATTGTATATGATGAAACTTTCTTTACTCAGGATTAACTTTTTTTAATTTTAGTTGATTTTTTAATAAATATATTTTTTTATATTCATTATATTGAACCTTAATAGCATTTTCACTCCTTACTAAACCACTATTTCTTTCAATAGCATATATATAACCGATTTCATTTGTAGTTGTGTCTTTTACATCTTGATTTAAATAAAAGTATTTTCCATTTGAATGTGAATATGTATATAAAATTGTCATCTTTGTTATAAATAACTATATATATATATAACAAAGTTATATTTTTTAAAATAATTTACTCCACAATAACCATTTATTTTGTTTATTTCCATTATATTTTTAAAATATTAAATATTATGTAATATTTTAATGATTATAAATTAAAAATTATTTTTTCTTTAAGAACATCATGATATTCTTTGTCTTCTTAACCTTCTTTGTTTTCCCTAGACTTTTAACTAAGTTCTCTGTATGTTTTTGATTTACTTTTTCACTATGTAATATACCCCTTAGACAATTGTATTCATTCTTTTTTATAATTTTCATTTGTTTCTTTGAAATATTAATATCTGTTTGACAAATAAACATATTTCTTGCTTTAATATGGTCAAAATCTTCTTTTGGAACATACTTTTGGTATTTCTTATTTGTTTTAATTTCTTCTAATATTTCTTCAATTGAAGAGTGTTTTTTCATTAATTTATAAGATGTTACAGTTCCAATTTTCGCAATTGTTGATGTATAATCACATCCCATTAGAATACACATATCTATAAACTTTGATTGTGTTAATCCTAATTCTTCAATTATTTTCTTTTGTTTATAAAGAATTACATTAGTTTTTCTAAAATTATAATCAAATAATACTTTTTCACATCCATGTGTTAAGAAATCTACATCTTCTGTTATTACATAATCAATTAAATTATCTTTGAAAAACTCTTTTACGTATATATCTGTTTCTCCATTACATTGATAGTAAAATAATCCACATTCTTCTAATATTTGTTTAAATACTTTGATTTTATTCCAATCAATCTTGATATTTCCTCTTTCTTTTTTCTGAATAGTTTGTTCTAATGTTCGTAATTGAAATAATATTTCGTGTAAATTATCTGGATTATTTTGTTTTACTTCTTCTATTTTTCCTTCCAATTCTATCTTTTCTTCTTTTAATTTTTGAATTGTATCATTTGCTTTTTTAAATATTTCTTTTCGCTTATTAATAGTATCGCGTTTATCTTCGCTTGGCTTACCATCAAATAAATAAACTGGTGTAATATTAAACTTCAATAAATGATATAATTGTTGGATGAAACACTCTAACATATTCCCATTATATGTATATTTGTATAAAAATATACTGGTGTCAATTGCGATTATTTTATCTTTTAAGTCTTTTACTTTAATTTCTTCAATGCCAGTTTTACAGTGTTTCTTTATTATTTTTTTTAAACCCTTAATTCCCATATTAATATTAAATATATTAATGTTAATAGTTTAAATCAATTTTATTTACTTTTTAATAATATTCATCATCTGAATCTGCTTCATATGGCATCTCATCATCTTCATCATATAATGTTTCTACTGTTATTGCTCCTCCATTTTGAACTTTTGGTTCTTCTATTTTTGTAATTTTTTGTTTAGTTTTTCTTACAAAAAAACTTTTTATTTTGTTTAGGAATAAACCAATACTTGCTAATTGTGAAAAGCTCATTAAGAACTTTATTACTTTATCTGAAAATAGAATACCTAATACAAAAGATGTGGAGAATACAACTAATGATACCATTAAAATCATATTGAAATTATTTTCATCTCTTTCTTTTATACTTTCTACCATTTCATCCTCTCTATAATCTCCTTTATCTTCTTTCTTATAAGATAAATAAAT
>PIVQ01001385.1 GCA_003354055.1 Desulfobacteraceae bacterium
CCGGAAAGATGTCGTTTTATTTTGGTTTTTGACCGGGAAGGTTATAGTCCTATATTTTTTCGTAAAATGTGGCAGGAACACCGCATCAGCTGTATGACCTACCATAAGCATCCTGCCGGTAACTGGCCAGAACAATGGTTTCATGAGTATGATGTCAGCATGCCTAATGGCGAATGTGTAACCATGACATTGGCAGAAATGGGAAGTAAGGTCGGCACAGGGAAAAATGCCATGTGGATGCGTGAAATCCGTAAACTCACGCCATCAGGGCACCAAACAAGTCTCATAAGCACAGCTTTTGAACTTGAAATGACCCAACTCGGCTCCCGTATGTTTAGCCGATGGTGTCAGGAAAACTTTTTCCGATATATGATGGAACACTTTGCCATTGACCTTCTTCAGGAATATGGCACAGAAGAATTTCCTGACACCGAAAAAGTTATCAACCCGGCATGGAGAATACTGGAAAGGACCCGCAATTCCATCCAAAATAAGCTTCGATATCGTCAGGCTCGATTTGCCGAAATGATTATACACCCTCAAGCCAAAGACAATGCCGGAAAATATGAAAAATGGTTGAGCAAAAAAGCCAATCTTCTGGAAGAAGTTGAGCAATATGAATCTGAGTTGTCTAAGATAAAAGCCCAAATAAAAAAGGCACCAAAACATATCACCTGGGAAGAATTGGAAATGCAAGACAAGTTTTTTCATCTGCTTCCTGGCCGGAAACGTCTTATGGATACAGTCAAAATGATTGCATATCGTGCTGAGTCTTCAATGGCCGATATTTTGAAGAATTCAACAGTCGACATGGCTGCTGCCCGGCGACTGTTACAGGATCTGTATGCGACAGAAGCAGACATCCTGCCGGATTCTAAGAATAAAATACTTACCGTGCGAGTTCATAATGCCTCAAGGCCAGCTGCAAATTCATCTCTAAAACGGCTTTTTAAGGAGCTGAACTGGGCCAAGGTTTATTACCCTGGCACTGATATGCAAATGAAATATGTACTTGCAGCCTCAAATGAAGGGTAGGGAAAATTGGGGCGGAGAGGTGTCAGACTCTCTTCCCAGAGGTAAAGAGTCCTGAAATTCGCTCCGAAAAAAGCCGCGAAACTGCGGTGCAGTAGCTCCTCAAACAACGCGGCTTTTGTTTCTCCGCTTCATTAAGAACCGCTAAGAAATTGCGCCCTTATGGCTCGGCCACCC
>PIVQ01001386.1 GCA_003354055.1 Desulfobacteraceae bacterium
GCCCAGCATGGGATTATCTTTTATCATCTGCATGCAGGGTATTTATCCACAGCAAAACGACTAACCCGAACCCAATAGGAGAACCATATTATGGCTGATGCTTTTACCGGAGAAATCCGAATTTTTGGAGGTAATTTTAATCCCCGGCTATGGGCCCTGTGTAACGGGCAGGTCATGGCTATATCACAAAACACGGCCCTGTTTTCCGTCCTCGGCATGAATTTCGGCGGAGACGGCAGAAGCACCATGCAGATGCCACACCTTTGCGGCCGTGCCCCCCTGGGTACGGATCGTGGAGCCGGCCTGAGCCCGCGATACATTGGGCAGGCTGTGGGGTATGAACAGACCAATATAGATGAGCGGCATATACCCAACCACAGCCACGCCATTGCTGTGAGTAAGGAAACTGCTGACCTTGACGCCCCTGACAATACAAGCCTTCTGGCAAATGCGGCCATGCCAGGGAGAAAAAAGAAAAAAACCTTTGATGCCTATGCCCAGCCAGCAGCCCCAATACATTCCATGAACCCATCCATGCTGGCGGCCAACCAGGCTGCAACCTCTGCGGCCCATGAAAACCGGCAGGCGTATCTGGCCATGAATTTTATCATCTGCCTTGAGGGCATCTATCCGTCCAGGACCTAGATCAATGGGAGAACCAGACATGGACGCTTGTTTTAATATCGAGGAGCTTAAACTGAGACCCATCCGGGAGCCTGATGATATGCTGCTTCTCCAACATATCTATGCCACCTCCCGGGATTATGAAATGGGGTATTACGGATTTCCCGAACCTGATCTTACCTATTTTCTAACGGATCAGTTTTTACTTCAGCACCGCCAGTACATGAATGCTCCCAATGCAAGGTTTTATATCATTGAAACCCTTTCAGGAGCGCCTTTGGGACGATTTTATGTACGGGAGATGAGCTACCCTGAGATTCGGGTCATTGACATTGCGATCCTCCCTGCCCACCGGGGCCGTGGCATTGGGCGAGCCTTGTTTCAGCAAACCATGGACCAGGCAAAAAAAACAGGGACACGGGTGAGTATCCATGTGGAAAAAAACAACCCTGCCCATGGATTCTATGAAAAACTGGGATTTGGGTTTGTCCATGTGGATGGAATTTATGATTTAATGGTATGGCCGTCCACCGAGGCTGAAATTGCAAAAAAAGCCCAGGAAATTGAAAAGCAGATCGCCCAT
>PIVQ01000564.1 GCA_003354055.1 Desulfobacteraceae bacterium
TTACGATTCGAGTACCGCTTTTAGGAATCGTTACAAAATAACTTGATCTAAATTATTTCCAAAAACCCTTAAAAGACTGGGTATTTTGAAAACAAAAGATCAAGTAATTTTGGAGCCGATCCTTAACCGGTTTGTCAGGTGCGTCCCTCATCTACCCTTTGATCTCGTCCGGATATTCCGTGGGGATCGGAGTTTCGTATGTGGGAAACTTCCGATCGTAGATAAAAGTATTGATCATTTCCAGGCTGACCTCGGGCTGACAGCTGGGCACCATGTGGCCTGAGCCGGGAATGACCATCTGGGTCAGGTTGGCGTACGACTTGACAAAGCCCTTGGTTGTTCCCGGTACGGTTCTGTATCTGTGCTCCGGCAGGGGCCGGGTACTCCTGGGGGAGGCCCACACCTTGCGGTTCAGCTCCTTCCAATTCCCGGCATTTTTCCACTTAAGGTTCTGGAGCATCTCCTCTGTCCCGGCCACCCCGCACGACATATCCAGGTTGCCGGTATAAAGCATGACCCGGTATGCAGGGGTGCCGTCATCCAACTCCTGATCGAGCAGCGGCTGTAACGATGACTGTGACGAGGCCGTCATGAAATCCTGCATCAGGTTAAGGGTGACCGGTCCGGTCTCGTCGGCACATTCCCAGGGTCGGGATTCAGGGACATTCAGCGCCTTCTTGACCGCGTCCAGACGGAAGTACGTCTCCACCATGGGGCCGACCAGATCCAGGTCCCAGGTGCGCACGTCATAGATGGCCACGTTACCTCCACAGGCGATCAGGTCATTTTTGATCCCCTGGTTGTAGTTGAAGGCTGTGACGTAATCCTCCTTTTTCAAAGCCTCTTTTAACCGCGCGGCATTTTCCATGAGCAGGCTGTGCTGCATGGTATCCAGAAACCCCAGCTCCAGACCGCACTCCAGGCGCTTGACTGTCTGCAGGTAGGGATCCATGTACGGGTTTCCGATGGCCATACCCTTAAGGTTGATCTTCACATCTCCGTCCTGAGCCGGCTTGATCCCGGAGCCTATGTCAGGGCCGAACGTCTTCTGGCGGATGACATTGCAGATTGCCGGGATGTATTTTCCGCCGTAGCTCTCCCCCGTCACGTAGAGGGGGCATTTTTGATACTTGCTGTACCGCTCATCCTGGAAGAAGATCTGAAGTGCCCGGTACATCCTTTCTCCAACCTCATCTTCGTTGGTGACATAGTTTTTTTTATCGTTGTAGCTGTAACCGGCTCCCACAGGGTTATCCCAGTACATGATGTGGGCTTCCCGGTTCCAGGCATGCGGGTTCTTTTCCACCAGGCCCGAGTCCTGAATCAGGTAGGGACCGTTTTCCGACATGGCACCGAACATGGAGGAGGCTCCCGGTCCGCCGTTGAACCAGAGCATCAGCGGGAAGTTCGCCACCTCATCGTCCCCCATGCAAGGCTGGGCCTCGTAAAAACAACCGAACATGTGGTTCAGGTTGTCATTGGTGAAACCCGCGTACGATCTGACGTCCAGGTCAGTTCTGCGTACACCGACGAGGTCGCCGGGGATGCTCTCTACCTGCTTGATGTCACAAGTAATGTTGGTCATAGTTCGTCTCCTTTATGGGTTAGCGTTCGAATGACAGAATCTCCCTTGTGCATAGTGCCACCGGGAATTCCACGGGTGGTAGGTTCGTTTACCATTTTAAGGGTTTGTTAACCGGATCAAAGGCTTGGCACCCGTTTCCCCGGGTAAAAAAAGTTTATTTTGACGCTGGAATCCGGCGGCAAATTTTTTTAATCTGTGACTGAATCGTTTGAGTTTTCATCATCATTTACCGGCCTGATTTAGATATTTCGGTTTAGATGTTCCGGTTTAAAATGATGGAAAAAAACCGGTGAAATAGTGTCGATAGTCGATTCGAGTTTGCTGAAAACACTTTGATTACTTTTGATATCTTCAAATCATTCGAAAGTAAAGCCTTTTATGGTGGTAACTCCTTGACATCGTTTAAACTGAAAGTTTACATGCGATCACCCTGATTTGAGACCATGGCTTCCTGCAATACAGAAGGCTTGCCTGTGCTTTAGATGCCGGTCAAAATACCTGGGCCAGGTATTTTTCCGCTTTTTCGGACTCCTGCCTTATTGAATAGATCCTGGCCAGTCTCATTTTGGTTTCAAAGGGGTTGACGTTTTTCTCATCCGCTTTCAAATAATATTCCAGGGCTTTGTCGTGATCGTTCAAGGTATCGTAAACAAGACCTGCGCTGTAAAGCAGTTCATGGTTGGCGGGAAATTCTCTGAGCAGCTCATGGACCAGGGTCTTGGCATAGTTGATCTCATCTTTCTCAATGCAGAGGTCCAGGATCTGTTTTTTTAAGGGAAATCCTTTTTTCGTTTTAATGATGATCCGTTCAAAGAGTGTTACTGCCAGTTCATTGTGCCCTCTTTGCAGCAGCCCTTTTCCATACTCGAACATTTCCGTGTTAAATTTGTGGGTCAGCCTGAGGGTTCTGATCCCTGCGGATACGGCTTCCTCCCAGTTTTGTTTTTTCCAGTGAAGCTGTGTGACAAGAAAATGGGATACCGCATCGTCAGGATCCACTTCAACGGTTTTGAGCAGCGCCTCCTCAGAATTTTCCGCATTATCGTCATCTGCAAACAGGCGGCTCAGTTTCTTGAGCAGGCGTGCGTCACCGGGGGCGATCCTGACAGCGGCCTGCATGTAACGGATGGCGGATTTTAAATTCCCTTTTTCCTCGTAATCCCTTGCTTTCCTGGTGAGCACCGCGGCTTCATCCGGGTAGTTGAAATCCTCCACCACGGACCGGATTCTTGATTCCAGTACCTGGGGCTTTACCGGCTTTGGAAGATAGGCATCCACCCTTGTGTCAGCCACATCCATGCGCATCTCTTCTTCAGAGTCGGCTGTCAGGATGAGCACCGGGATATCCCTAAGTTTTTTATCTTCCTTCATGGCAGCCAGCAATTGTTTGCCGTTCATAACCGGCATCTGCCAGTCACTGATGACAATGTCCACATCACAGGTCTTTAATATTTCCAACGCTTCGGAACCGTTTTGCGCATAATGGAACTCTTTGCCCAGGCCCAGCTTTTTCATAATTTTCTTGATCATGGTCCGGGTGCTCTTTAAATCATCCACAATGAGGACCGACATATCTTCCATCTCTATGTGCTGGGCCTGCACCGGGACCGGGCCGGATGCCATTACGGCCGTCGGACGGGAGTGTTCCAACGCCTTTGCCCGGTCATGTTTTCCGGCTTTGATATAAAGCTGTGACAATTCGCGTTTCATAGGGGAATCGTCAGGTTTAAGCCGGAGTGCTGTCTTCAGATAGCGGATGGCGGCAGCCGGATTGCCCTCATCCTCATAATCTCTTGCCTTTCTTGCCAGGCAGGCGGCTTCATCCGGGAAGTTGACGGCACTGACAGCAGATCGGATCTTATCTTCCAGCCTGGCCGGTACCAGGGGTTTGGACAAGAAATAACTGCCCGGCGTCCGGAATTCTATAGCCGTTGCCTCCTCGGCACGATCCGTCGGCAGGATCAGTATGGGGACATCCCTAAGTTTTTTATCCCGGCCCATGGCCGTCAGCAATAGTTTTCCATTCATAACGGGCATCTGCCAGGCACTGATCACAAAATCCACATGGCAGTCCTTCATAAGCTTGAGTGCTCTGGATCCGTTTTCGGCAAAATGGTAGGTCTTCCCCAGGCCCAGACTGTTCAACGTTCTTTTAATGATCGTCCTCATGTTCTTGGCGTTGTCCACGATGAGGATCGACATGGTGTCAATCTCAATGAACACAGACGCTTCCATTTCCCCTGGACGGCGAACTGGTTTTTCAGGTCTTTCAGATGCCGGATCCGGCTCCTCTTCGGAGTCGTCATAGCCTGTCAGGGCTTTCAACCGCGTAAGTTCCTTGGCCATGAACCGATTGTCCGGCTTTAGCCTGACCGCGGTTCTCATATAGCGGACGGCAGCCGCAAGGTTTTTCTTTTCTTCATATTCGTCCGCTCTTCTGGCCAGGCGGGTGGCCTCATCCGGAAGGTTGAATTCATTGACAATCCGCCGGATCTTTTCATCCATCACGGCCGGCACCAGCGGCGGGGAAATACTTACCCGTTCCTTTTCCGGTTTTGCCTTTTCAGGCTCCGGGATCAGAAAAATAACCGGAACATGTTTCAGCCCGGGGACCTTTTTCATGGCGTCGGCCAACGGTTCCCGGTTTATGCCGGTCAGATCATGATCGATCAGCACAATATCCACACGGGTGGTCTTCAGCTGCCCGAGCGCCTCCGCCCCGGATTCCGCATAATAAATCTGCTTTCCAAGACCGAGCTGGGCCAGCGTCCTTTCTATGATGGCCCGCATCTTCGTCATCTTTACGGCCACCAATACGGACATGGCGTCAATGTCGATGAACATATCTTCGGGGGGCATGTCCGGTCCCTTTTGTGTTGAGGTCAATATATTGCTTCCTTTTACCTGGTCATTCCTTATACAGAAGCTGCAACCATCTCCCAGGTTTCCTTGTCCTTTGTATTCTTTTTTTGCTCAGTTCCCTAAATCCTTTCTCTACAAAGGGTATATCACCTCTTACCTTGAAATCAATAGTTCCGTCAGCTTTCAGCAGTCCTGCTTTAAGATATTCCGGTTCCGGTCAGTCAAGGAATGGGTTGAGAATGGGATTCTTTTTTGTCTTTTGTTGATAAGGGAATCGTGTGCGACTGGAACGCCAAATCCTTATCTTTCAGGCAGATAAGGATCGGCTCCAAAATTACTTGATCTTTTGTTTTCAAAATACCCAGTTGGGGTCTTTTGTAAAAATACCCATTTAAGGGGTTTTGGAAATAATTTAGATCAAGTTATTTTGTAACG
>PIVQ01000565.1 GCA_003354055.1 Desulfobacteraceae bacterium
GATCTATCCATTAATATTTTTCATTTCTCCCAGCAATTTATCAAAAACTCTTTGTTGCTTTGATACTGAAAAACCCATATTCGGATAAAATTTCTTTGCATCTTCCCTTTTAATATTGCTTCGTACTCGCAGCTTGGGAAGTCCCTTTTGCATTGCCCATTTTTCACTTGCTTCCAATAGTTGTTTCCCGATACCTTTACGGCGAAATTTTTCTGATACAATAAAAGCACCAATTTCAGCAAATGAGCCTGATTGTATATTTTGGGATTTGTATACATGTATCCATGCAATTGTGTTTCCTTCGGGTATAAAAGCAACATACACCATGTGATCGTTGGATTTGAATATGGTATTGAGGTGTTCGCTAATAATTCCTTCAGAAGTCGGATAGCCAAGTTGCCTAGATAAATCAGATATATCTGAGGCATCATCGATCGTTGCATTTCGGATTTTAAAAGTTTTTTCGTTCATGGCCTTTGGGTTTTCTCGTTGGCTGATTTCGCTTTGCTTCTTTGTGCCAATGATTACAAGTTGATCATAAAATTCTTGGGTCAAGAAGGAATTCCTTTTGGGATGGAATTTAATTGAGCCGTTGTCCGCATACCACTATCGAAAGCTCCGGCCTGTCCAGGACATTGCCGGCCAGGGCGATGTCGATGACAATCCTTCGCCCTGACCGAAAAAAGTCTAATATAAATCAACCATGCCGGTTAATTCCCTCAGCATTAGTCTGTTTTGAGCTGACCATATTTTTGATTAAACGTTTCATCGCTCATTACAAGCAATAGGATGAATTCTATAAAGGCAATAAATGACGGTATAAGTGTCCAGCATAATAAAAGATATAATACTCCTTGGCCTACCTTTCCTAAATAGAATTTGTGAACGCCGAAACCTCCCAGGAAAAAAGCGAACAATGCTGCTGCTATTTTATTCTTTCCGTTTGGTGCGATACTGCCCAATGCACCTTGCGGCAGGGCTTGTCTCACTCCACAGTTTGGGCATATTTCCGCCTTGATTTTGATTGTTGCACCACAATCACTGCAAAATTTTTCATCTGTTGCTTTTGTTTTTTGCTGTTCCAATGTAACTCCTTTTTTTGTTTTGAAACTCACCGGGAAATTATTGAACTCCTGTTGAAAAAGTAGAGCCGTTATCCACATACCATATGAATTTAAACGATATGTAATCCGAGTATGAAGTTGAATATTCTATAGACCTCTATCAGCAATAGTCATAGGTGTAAAGAATAAAGCATGCGGGGCGCAAAGTCCCCACCCTTGCCCCTGCCGGGTATCTCGAGCTTATCCATTAATATTTTTCATCTATCCCATTAATTTGTTTTGTATTGACTGTTATTAAAACAGGTGTATTTTATTAGGAAAAATAACATATTTGATCCGGGGGATGTGGTGAAAAGAAAAATCTATGTCATTGCCTGCGCAGTTCTTGCTGTTGATATGAAATCCTTTGCCCGCAAAATGGGAATGGATGTTGAATATAATTTTCTTGAGGGTGGGCTTCACGACAATCCCAAACTGCTGAAAGAAAAACTCCAGAAGGCTATTGACGAAATTTCCGCCAGAAATGACGGGGAGCGTATCATAGTTGGATACGGGGTCTGCGGTAAGGGCACCATTGGTGTCCATTCCAGAAGTATTCCCCTGGTGATTCCCAAGGTTCATGACTGCATCGCCCTGTTTCTGGGCGGTGACCAGGCCTATAAGGATCAGTTCAAAAAGTTTCCCGGCACCTATTATCTGTCGGCCGGTTGGTGCGAGGAAAAGTCTGAGCCCATGTCCCAGCGGCAGCAGCAGACCTGGTTCGGATCTGAGAAGATTAAATTTGATGATCTGGTTAAATCCCATGGAAAGGAAACCGCAGATACCACCTTTGCCTTTTTGAACTCCTGGCAGAAAAATTACCAAAGGGCAGCCTTTATTGAAACAGGGGCCAAGCAGTCTCCTAAATACGAAGCTTATGCCAAAGAGATGGCCAAAGAGTATAACTGGGAATTTGAAAAGATAAAAGGCAGTCATGATCTGGTGGGCAAGATGATGACATTAGAGCAGTCCAGTGACGAGATACTTGTGGTGCCAAAGGATCATGTGATTGCCTTTGATGCCATTCATTCGACTTTGTCTGCCAATCCCCTGTGGTCAAAGGGGGAGGGGGGAATAAAGGCGGATGATATCGTTGTGATCGAGGGAGAGAAAACAGATGACAGACCTTATATAAAGATAGGACTCGGCATTGATGCCGGCGGTACCTATACCGATGCTGTGATCTACAGCCTTGAGGACAATACCACTATCTGCAAGGCAAAATCTCTGACCACAAAGTGGGATTTTACCATCGGGATCGGCAAGGCCCTGAAAAAGCTGGATCAGGAGCTTCTGGGATCTGTGGAACTGGTGGCCCTGTCCACCACTCTTGCCACCAATGCCATTGTGGAGAACGAAGGGCAAAGAGTGGGCATGGTGCTCATGCCGCCGTTGGGCCTGAGTGAAAATATTGCCTACGAACTTAAGGCTGTGATAAAAGGCGAGTTGGATATTACAGGCGACGAACGGGTGGGGCTGGACAGGGAAGAAATTGTTACCGTGGCCAGAAAGATGATCAAAAACCATGGGGTAACCGCCTTTGCCGTTTCAGGATATGCCGGCTCCATCAACCCGGTCCACGAGCTTTTTGTCAAAGAGGTTCTCAGGGAAGAAACCGGGCTTTTTGTCAGCTGCGGTCATGAGTTGTCGGACAGCCTGAATTTCCAGACCCGGGCCGTCACCGCCATGCTTAATGCCAGAATTATCCCCAGGCTTGCCAGCCTTTTGCTGGATCTGGAAAAGGTTCTGGAAGAGCTGTCCATCCAGGCCCCCATTGTGGTGGTCAAGGGCGACGGGACGCTCATGGGCGCTGAAATGGCCAAGGAGCGGCCTGTGGAAACCATTTTGTCAGGGCCGTCCGCGAGTGTGGCCGGAGCCCGTCACCTCACCGGTATTGCCAATGCCCTGGTTGTGGATATGGGCGGGACCACCACGGATACTGCAGGACTCCTGGACAACCAGGTCAGCCTCAATGAAAGCGGGTCTAATGTGGGGGGCCACAGAACCCATGTTCAAGCCCTGGATATACGAACCGCAGGACTTGGTGGTGACAGCCAGATCTGCTTTGAAAAAGGAGAGTTCCTCATCGGCCCACGACGGGTGGCGCCTGTTTCCTGGCTGGGGAACCAGTACCCCGAGGCTGCCCGGACCATTGAGTACATGAGCCACAACCTGAACCGCTATACCACCTCCACAAGGAAGATGCAGATTCTGGTATTCACAGGGGCGAAAAAAGATCTGGCACTGAGTCCTCTGGAGGAGAAGGTTATGGCATGTTTGAAAGAGCGTCCCATGTCCATTGATGAACTGGCCGCCAGAACCGAAGTGCTGTCCGAACACAGCCTGCCTCTGGCAAGGCTGGAGGAGAACTTCATGATCCAGCGCTGCGGTCTTACCCCCACGGATCTTCTCCATATCAAAGGCGATTTTGTGAAATGGGATACGGATTTTGCCAGAGGATATGCTGCAATGCTGGCCTATTTGTCCGGCAAGGATTCGGAGGAAATGGTTGATCTTCTATTGGAAAAGGTCACCCGGCTGCTGACCCTGGAGTTGCTCAAGCGTCAGCTGGATGATGAGGTCGATCCCCAAGCTCTGGATACCTGCCCGGTGTGCAAGACCCTGCTGGATAATCTCATGGCAGGCGGCACCGGCAGTTATCAGGTTCGAATAGATCTGAAGCGGCCGGTGATCGGCATCGGTGCTCCCATAAAATTCTTTTTGCCTAAGGCGGTAGAGCCTCTGGGAGCCACGGCCATCCTGCCTGAAGATGCAGATGTGGCCAATGCCATCGGCGCCATTACCTCAAGGGTGATGGTGAAAAAACAGTTGCGAATCATCCCCGGGGAAGGGGGATTTATCATCGAGGGAATCCAAGGGAAGCGGAAGATCAAGAATTTTAATCAGGCGGATGAATATGCCAAAGCAGAGCTGACCCGGATGATCCGGGAGCTGGCCGTTAAGGCGGGGACCTCCTGCAATACCGTGATTCTGGAGACAAAGGATCAGGTTCCCAAGACCGCGTCGGGGGATCCTATTTTCATGGGAAGAATCATCAAGGGCAGTCTGTCCGGAAGACCGGATATGGTGCTTAAAAAACCTGCCTGACCATAGCGCATATATTGTTCACACAAAAGCTGTTGCAGATTATTCTGCAGCAGCTTTTGTTTTTTTGGGGAAAGGCAAGGAAAAAGTAAAGATGTGCAAATGTCTTGACATTAAGACTAATAAGTTATTTAAATGGGCCAGACCTGTAACTTTAAATACTGACAATAAGAAATGGCCGGATACCTCCGGACCCAATGACCGGAATTCATCCGGATTCAATGTGACGGAAACATTGAATCCGGATGATTCCATTTTTTTTATGGAGGGTAAAGAGATGATAAGAAGAATAGTTGTATCGGTTTTAGCGATGCTGGTCCTGACACTGGGACAGGCAAATGCTGCTGAAAAGGTAAAAATCGGATTTATGGCAACTCTGTCCGGGCCTGCGGCAAGTCTCGGGGTTGATATTCTGGATGGTTTTAAGCTGGGTCTTGAGCACTGCGGCGGAACTGTCGGCGGTCTGCCTGTTGAATTGATAACCGGTGATGATCAGCTCAAACCCGGTGTGGGCATCCAGGTGGCAACGAGGATGATTGAAAAGGATAAGGTTGATTTTTTAACCGGTATTGTTTTTTCCAATGTCATGATGGCCGTGGCCAAACCTGTAACGGATGCCGGCGTCTTTCTGGTGAGCGCCAATGCCGGGCCGTCTCCCCTGGCCGGAGCCAG
>PIVQ01000566.1 GCA_003354055.1 Desulfobacteraceae bacterium
ACTGCAATAAAGACTTGGGCTTTGGAAGAAAGCAGGGCAGCTTCCCTGGTCTCTTGCTCCGGCATAGCCTGGCCGAATGAGACGGTGTCCGGCTTATAGTATCCGCCGCAGTTGCATTCCGGGGCAAGATCACCGTTTCCGATTCGTTTCATTGCCGTATCCCAGGTGGTCAGGTCGCTGCAAGACATGCAGCGGATCCTTCTCGCATTACCGTGAAGCTCAATGATTTTTTCCTCCGGTATACCCGATGCCTGATGAAGTCCGTCAATATTCTGGGTAATGACGGCACGAAGCAAACCTTCTCGTTCAAGACCGGCAAGAGCGTTATGCCCATTATTAGGGCGGGCATGCCTCAACCCTTTTTCCATTTCAAGACGTTGTTTCCAGTATTCTATCCTGGCCTCTTTAGAAGACATGAATTCATCAAAATAGACAGGTCTGAATTGATCCCATAATCCGCCCTGACTTCTGTAATCCGGTATCCCGCTTTCTGTGGAAATGCCGGCTCCTGTGAATGCTACAACTGACCGAGCCGATTTGATTAGCCCCGCAATTTCCCGGATCTGGTCCAGGGTTTTGCTGCTTAATCTTTTTTGTTTAGCCATGGCAGTATTCTCCTGAATATTTTTTCATATAAGGTGTGGATTTCCTGGATACGGAAAAGTTTTCCGGTCACGCCAAATATCATCAGAAAGATTAGGCCCATAACTACGCATATTGTAAGGTTGGCTATAAGGCTGCCGGGGACAAGAATTCGGATCACTCCCAGGTAAATTGCCTGAAGGGCGATGCCAATGCAGATACTCACCAAAATAATTTTAATTAAAAAGAGATAGACCTCGGACTTTTTAATATTATTGCTTCTCCTGTTCCAGGCTTCAAACAAAGCCAGGCAGGTAACGGTTACGGATAGCGACAGCCCGAAGGCAACCCCTTTTACACCCATAAAGTTCATTCCAAGATAAATAAGGGGTAAGGTGCCAAGGACGCAAGCCGTGGAAAACAGAGCTGGAAACAGGGTGTTCTGGGTAGCAAAATATCCGCGGGACACAATGGTCTGTGCTGAAAAGGCAAAGGCGCCGAGCATAAAATAGGGTAACACCCCGGAAGTTAATGCTGTGGCCTGGCTGTCGAAGGCTCCTCGCTGGAAGAGGATCATGACCACTTCCTGCCGGACCACCATGAACAGCACGGAAAAGGGAATGACCAGAAAGATAAATTTCAGCGTCTGATTCATGATGGTATTGAGTTGGACAAAATCTTTTTTTGCTGCAAGTTGAGCCAGAAAGGGATAGGAGGCCATGCCGACTGCCTGACCGAAAAAACCCACGAGGATAAACATGATCCGCAAGGCATAATTCATGGCTGATATACTGCCCTCATTCAGAAAAGAGCCGAAAAACTTCATGAGGATTTCCGTGGAAAAGGTCATGGTTAATCCCAGCATCAGCGGCAAGGTCAGCAGAATATAGCGGATAAAGTCAGGGTGCTTTAAGTCAAAAGTCAGCCAATACCTGAGACCGACCTTCCTGGCTCCATATAGCTGGAGCAGAAAACTGCCGGCAAAGGCACCGCCGAGTACCCCCCAGGCAAAGCCTTCCATGCCGAGGATTGGATAGAGAAAATAACCGCCGGTAATAATGCCGATATTGTAAATCAGAGGGGCTAAGGCCGGTATAAAGAAACGTTCCCTTGCAAACTGGACTGCCATGAAAAGACCGCCGCTGAAAAAGAAGAACTGGGCCGGTATGATAATCCGTGTCATGCGGACGGCAAGGTCTATGGTTGAGGCATCTTTTAATCCCGGTGCAAGGAGTCGGATCAATTCGGGTGCAAAGGCTATGGTAACAGCCATGAAAAGTAACAGGGCCAGGCCGAATCCGTTAAAGATGATAGAAAAGACCCTGAAGCCTTCTGTTTCATTTTTTTCTGAGATATACCTGGTGAAAATAGGAATGAAAGTGATGGATAAAAACCCTGAAGCCACCACGTGATTGAGGATTTCAGGAATGACAAAGGCAACCTGATAAGCATCCACCCCGGATGTTGCCCCGCCCACCATTGCAATGGTGGCTTCCCGGGCAAGCCCGATGAGGCGGCTTGCAAATACCGAGGCCATCATAATAAATGATGCAAAGCCGATTTTTTTTAAGGTCTGGGAAGTTGCCATAGTTCGTATCCGTTTTTTCCTGATTTAACATAAAGCCGGGTGAAATTAAAGTTATCTTCGTTAAAAAGATTTGACTATATACCCGGCCCGTCGATATATTAGGGAGGTTGGATGGAATTAGGCTTTTACCATAAAAATCAGGAATAAAATTATGTTTTCGAAACTTGGGATTTTTTCGTTTCTCATTGGTGGGTTTGTCGGGTTATTCAGTTTGATCTCCAAGTTTATGAGTGCCGATAATATCTGGGTGGGCATCACCCTTTCCACTTTATTAGAAGATCTGTCCGAAACCATTGTGGACAGTATTTCCGTAGTTGCGATCCACAATGCCGTGTACACTCTGTTGTATGAAGTACCCCTTGGCGGTGTTTTCCTTGGCCTGGGAGTTATTTTCTTCATCATTGCCCTCTTTATGAAGGAACATTGATCCGGTTTATGGTCCGTTTCAGAGACAGTGTTAATACGATTTTAACTGTCTTGTCCGGCTTCCACGCCTTGCTGCCTGAAAAACTGGAAGCAAAATATAAATCCCGGTTTCTACCTTTTCAGGTCCGTTTTTTATTGTGGATGAGCTCGGGCAGTTTGGCCTTTACCCTTGCCAAACTATTATTTGTTAAAGATCTTAGGAGCCTTACCGGATTGGCGGTGACGTTGTCCGTTTTTGCGTGGATTTATGTAAAACCTGCATCAACCGTCAACAAAGCCGCGTGTCAGTACCTGTTCATAATATTTGTTTCAGTTTTATCCGTGTTAACTCTACCGGGTCAGGCTTGGCTGTCAGGACTTGTTTTAATCATGGTGATAATTCTGATAGTCTGGGCGCTGATTGGTTTCACAATATTTATGCCTTTAGCTGTTTCTTCAGGACTTTTGGTTTGTCTGGTCTATCTGGCTTATGCCGGTATTTTTCATCTGTCTTCCCCACTGGGTCTGGCATCGGACTCAATGATTTTGATCATCATATTAACCATGGGAATACTGGCCGGATACACAATGGGGTTTCATCACCGAAAAAGATTTGCCGTAGATGATAAACTGAGCCACCTTCAGCAGAAATTAAGTGATTACCGAGAAAATCAACATGATGAGCTTGTGAGAATGAACACGAGCCTGGCACTTGAAATCCGTGCCCATACCGAGGCCGAAACCCGGTTGAAGGAGAGTGATGAAAAGTACAAGAACCTGGTTGAGTCATTACCTCAGGGTATATTCATAGAACAGGACGATAAAATTGTTCTGTTCAATCCGGGGCTTGAGCGTCTGACCGGTATCAACTCGGATCGCCTGTCCGGTATGGCACCTGCGCAGGTTTTTGACAGAGGCATGGCGGAGAAAAATGCCGGGGATGAGAGCGTCCATGAGGTTATAGCAGGGCCTGATCAATCAAAAATATATATTGAAAAACAATGGGTGAAGATTCGTTTCAACGGGAAAACGGCAAAACTATACACCTTAAGTGATATCACCGAACGGGTGAATGCGCACAGGGAAAAGGAACGTCTGGAATCAGAACTTGAAAAAGCCAAAAAAATGGAAGCATTGGGTCTGCTTGCCGGCGGGGTGGCCCATGACTTGAACAATGTATTGTCGGGGATTGTTTCCACTCCGGAACTTTTGCTCATGGATCTGCCCGAGGACAGTCCGATGAAAGTACCCATTGAGACCATAAAAGATTCCGGCAGACGGGCGGCTGTGATCGTTGATGAACTGCTCACTCTGGGTCGGGGCACTGCGAGAGTACTTGAACCAGTGAGTCTGAACCTGGTCATTGAAGATTATCTTGTCTCTCCGGAGTTTTTGAAAAGTTCGGATTTTCATCCGGGAGTTCGGGTAAAAACAAATTTGGATTCGGACCTGCCGTTGTTAAATGCCTCAGGCCTTCATCTGCGGAAAATTGTAATGAACCTGGTGACAAATGCCATGGAGGCTATTGGAGAGAAGGGGGAACTTCAGTTAACGACCACTTTTAAGGATCACAGTTCCCTTCTGCTCAAAGGGTATGAAAAAGAACTGAATGGCCCTTATGTCAGATTAAGGGCAAAAGATTCAGGCCCGGGGATTGCCTTGGACGATCTGGACCGGATTTTTGAACCCTTTTACACAAAAAAAATATTGGGACGCAGCGGGACGGGATTAGGCCTTTCCATTGTCTGGAATATTGTCCATGATTACAAAGGGTATATCCAGGTGGCAAGTCTTGAAACAGGCACTGTTTTTGACCTCTATTTCCCTGTGCCCACGGTATTGCAGGATGCGGATAAACCCGGTAGAATATACACCCTTAGCGATTACACGGGTCAGGGGCAGTCTGTTTTGATCGTGGATGATGATGAAAACCAGCAAATAATAACCACCAACATGCTTAAAAGACTGGGATATAAGGTTAATGTACTCGGATCAGGAGAGGCTGCAATTGATTATCTGAAGGTCAACAAGGTTGATCTGGTTGTTCTGGATATGATAATGGCTCCGGGAATGGACGGGTTGTCCACCTTTCGTGAGCTTCGGTCCATTGATCCTGCCGTAAAGGCGGTGATTGCCTCCGGATATTCAAAAACCGAAGATGTCCTAAAGGCACAGGCTCTTGGGGCCGGTGCGTTTATAAAAAAACCGTTTTCCCTTCAGACCCTGGGTCTGGCGGTCAAAGAACAAATAGAAAGGCAAGATCATGAGAAAAAATGTTCAACTTCCTAAACTGGAGAGCCC
>PIVQ01001387.1 GCA_003354055.1 Desulfobacteraceae bacterium
TGTAGTGGCACACTGATTTTGGTCACGCAATAGGAGGTGCTAAAATGCCCTCATATATTTACGGTGATAACATGACTAAGAAAACAAGACCCCGTTTTGCCCCTGAATTTAAGGTCGAATCAGCCCAGTTAGTGTTAGACCAAGGGTATTCAGTAAGGGAAGCTGCTGAAGCCATGGGTGTAGGTATTTCAACTCTGGATAAATGGGTTAGAAAGTTGAAGAGTGAGCGTGGGGGTCAATTAACACTAGGCAAACCAATCACTGAAGAGCAACGTGAAATCGCAGAACTTAAAAAACAGGTCAAACGCTTGGAGCTAGAAAAAGAAATACTAAAAAAGGCTTCAGCTCTCTTAATGTCCGACAGTCTGAACGGTTTACGTTAGTAAAACGGCTTAAGAGAGCTTATAAAACAGCTGATCTGTGCCAAGCCTTTAGTGTTTATCGCAGCAGTTTCAATTATTGGATTAATCGGAAAAAAGTCATTAAGCCTGAGCGTGTAAAACAGCTTGCCATGGTAAGGCGCGTTCATCAATTAAGTAATGGTTCTGCTGGCGCGCGCACCATCGCCACCGCTTCTACGACTGAAGGTCTGCCCATGAGTCGCTATTTGGCAGGCAAGCGTATGAAGGAGCTTAAGCTGATTAGTTGTCAATTGCCGACGCATCGATATAAACGTACAGGCAGTGAATATGTGGCCATACCCAATACATTAAACCGTGAATTTAAGGCGAGTAGTCCAAACCAAGTTTGGTGTGGCGATGTTACTTATATTTGGACAGGAAAACGCTGGGCTTATTTAGCTGTCGTATTAGATTTATACGCAAGACAAGTGGTGGGTTGGGCTATGTCGAACTCACCTGATAGTGAGTTAACGGCTAAGGCTTTAAGATTAGCGTTTGAAGTTCGAGGTAGACCGAAAGATTTAATGTATCACTCTGATCAGGGCTGCCATTATACCAGCTTAAAGTTCAGGCAAACTTTATGGCGTTTTCAAATTAAGCAAAGCATGAGTCGGCGTGGAAACTGTTGGGACAACGCTCCAATGGAACGCTTTTTTCGAAGCTTTAAAACGGAGTGGATGCCACCATTAGGCTACCAGTCTTTTGCCCAAGCGAGATCTGAAGTGTCACGCTACATAACGGATTATTACAGCTCGTATAGACCACATTGTTTTAATGGCGGGTTAACACCCGCCGCTG
>PIVQ01000567.1 GCA_003354055.1 Desulfobacteraceae bacterium
ATCGCAGCAAGGCCGAGTATGGGTAAGACAGCCTTTGCCTTGAACCTCGCCCGGAATGTGGCGGTGCTCGAAAGAAAGCCCGTGGCCGTATATTCCCTTGAAATGTCATGTGATCAGTTATCCATGCGTCTTTTAACATCCGAAGCCCGGATTGATTCCAACCGGTTGAAGACTGGTTTTATCAGCCCGGAAGACTGGCAGAATGCCACGGATGCAGCAGGTGTCCTCAATGAAATGCCTATTTTCATAGACGATACCGCCAGTATCTCAGTCATGGATGTCAGGGCCAAGGCCAGAAAGCTTTACCAGAAACACGGTGAACTTGGGCTGGTGGTCATTGATTACCTTCAGCTGATGAAAGCCCCCATTAAATCAGATCGACGGGATCTCGAAATCGCAGAAATATCCAGATCCCTCAAAGCTCTGGCCAAAGAGCTCAACGTGCCTGTGGTCGCCCTGTCCCAGCTCAACCGTATGCTGGAGCAGCGGGCAGACAAACGCCCCATGATGTCGGATCTAAGAGAATCAGGTGCCATTGAGCAGGACGCCGATATTATTGCCTTTATCTACCGGGACGAGGTGTATAACAAAGAACCAGACAATCCCAAAAAGGGAATGGCAGAAATCATTGTAGCCAAAAACAGAAACGGAGCCACCGGTACTGCCCATATGGTCTTTAACGGCCAGTTCACCCGATTTGAAGAACTGGCGCCGGACTCCTACCAGGGATTTGAATGAAGCGAATAGTTTACGGCAATACAGACGGCCTTAGAAAAACCCAGATCAATCGCATTCAGGACCTATACACCCAGAAATCTCCGCCTGAATACATACTGACCCCGGAAATAGCCGAAGAAATGACGGCCATCAGCCACGAAATCCGTCGCCAGATAGGCATTCTTCTTGACCGGAACGGTAAGGTAGTCTGTGTGATTGCAGGCGAACCCCATAGAATCGTCATTCCTGTTACCTCGGATTATATGGCAGGACCCGGGCGACTGAAAGGCCTTCGATGTGTCCACACCCATCTGACCGACGAAGAACTGACAAGGGATGATCTCACCGACCTTGCCCTGCTCCGCCTGGACTACATCACAGCACTGTCTATTACACCTCAGGGTACCCCGGGACCTGTATATTCCAGTCATATTCTGCCTGACCCTGAGGCTGCGCCCTATCAGATTCTGCCAAGAGCCTCCATATCAGACCTGGACATTGACTGCCAGATACAGATACTTGCCCTGGAAACTGAGCTTACCAGGAAAAATCGTCAGCACAGGTCTAAAAGCGGCCTGGAAAATGCATTTCTTATCAATGCCACCACAGAACACCCACAATCTGCCCATGTATCCATGGATGAACTCCGGGAACTTTGCAAGACCAGCCATATAAAGGTCATCGGATCTGCCGTCCAAAGACGGAAAAAAATAGATCCCAAATTTGTGGTGGGAAAAGGCAAACTGTCCAGCCTGATTATCAAAGCCATTCAGAACTATGCCACTATGCTGGTTTTTGACCGGGAATTATCTCCATCACAGATCCGGTCCATAACGAATTTCGTTGAGATGAAGGTCATTGACCGGACCCAGCTGATTCTGGATATTTTTGCCAAACAGGCCAAATCCAGGGAAGGTAAATTCCAGGTTGAGTTGGCTCAATTAGAATACCTGCTGCCCAGACTAATCACGAAAAACACTGCCATGTCAAGGCTCACCGGTGGCATCGGCGGCAGGGGACCTGGTGAAACCAAACTTGAAATCAACCGACGCAGGGTCCGCGACCGCATTACCCGATTAAAAAAAGAAGTTGTTAAAATCCGAAAACAGCGGCACCAACAAAAATCCAGGCGCAGACGCAAGGACCTGCCCATTATCTCTATTGTGGGATATACCAACGCCGGCAAATCAACCCTGCTCAACACCCTGACCCAGAGCAATATAATTGCTGCCAACAGATTGTTTGCGACCCTGGATCCCTCGTCCAGACGCCTGAGATTCCCCAGAGACAAAGAAGTCATCATCACAGATACGGTGGGCTTTATTCAGAACCTGCCCAAGGAGCTGATGGAGGCCTTTCACGCCACTTTGGAAGAACTGGCAGAAGCTGATGTCATTCTCCATGTGGTTGATATTTCAAACCCAAGGTATATGCAGCAAAAAGAATCAGTGGAACAACTCTTGAAAAAACTGGATCTGGATAAAATACCGACCCTTTATGTGTTTAATAAAATGGATCAGACCGATCTTAACGACTTTGACAACCCCTGGCTGCTGAACCAGGGCACCCTGGTTTCAGCGCTCCAGAAAAAAAGCCTAGGCCCCTTGGTTGATAAGCTGGAAGCCATGATTTAATTCACGTCTTTCCGGTTGACCATCGGCATATTTTGGATTACAACTACACCATAAACTTAAACGATATTTGGACGATACATGGAAATAAAACTGGATCAGATGCTTGAAGAAAATCGCGTAAAAAAAGACTCACTGGATATGCCGGACTGCTTTGGTGAATTTGATAAGGAAAACAGACTCTGTTTCAGATATTGTGCCATTTCCATCAAGTGCTGCGTCATGCAGACTAAACACCCAAAGGTTGATATCCTTGAAAAACTGCTCATCTACAATGACTATTCTGTAAAACCCCACTAGACTAGAAAGACGTAAAACCGAAAGATTTAAGAGAAGATCTTTCCTGGATTCAGGATGTTGCCGGGATCAAAAACCTGTTTGATCCCCTTCATAAGATCCAACTCCCTTACACCTATTTCTTTGGGAAGGTAGGCCATTTTAGTGATCCCCACCCCATGCTCCCCCGTAATGGTACCCCCCAGTTGCAGTGTAACGTCAAACAATTCATTAACCGCCTTACGGGCCTTTTTAGCCTGAAGGGAATCGAGTTTGTTGTACATGATATTGCAATGAATATTGCCGTCTCCGGCATGACCGAAGCTGACTACCGTTAACCCGGACTCCTGCTGGATTTTTTGGATGGCCTCTACCATTTCAGGGATCTTTGAAATGGGCACCACTATATCTTCGTTGATCTTATGGGGGGCAATTTTATACAATACCGGTGACAATGATTTTCTGGCCTGCCACAGGGTTACAGTTTCAGCCTCATCCCTGGCCACCATAACTTCCAAGGCCCCTTGATTCCTGCAAAAAGTGTCGATAATCCCGGCATCTTTTTCAACACTGTCCAAAGTACCGTCAACCTCGAAAATAAGCAGAGCCTGCGTTCCGGAAGGAATTTCAAAGGAGAGTTTATCTCTGACAAGATCAAGAGAGGGCCTGTCCAGGTATTCCACACATCTGGGCATCACGGCCTGTTTCATTACAGCGGAAACGGTTCTGGCTGCAATATCCATACGATCGAAAAAAACCGCCATGGTTTTCACGGCAGCAGGTTTGGGCAAAAGCTTGAGTATGACTTGTGTGACCAGCGCAAGGGTGCCTTCCGACCCCACAATAAGACGTGTCAGATCATAGCCTGCCACCCCTTTGGCTGTTGTTACGCCGGTTTTAATAATATCACCGGAGGGCAGTACCGCCCGAAGACCCAATACATAATCCCGGGTCACTCCGTATTTTACCGCCCGAGGCCCTCCGGCACATTCACCGATATTTCCCCCAATGGTACAGACCGATGAGGAAGCCGGATCCGGCGGATAAAAAAGCCCTTTGGCCTCAACCGCTTTATGCAGAGCCCCCACAATCACACCGGGTTCCACTGTAGCTGTAAAATTTTGATCATCAATATCAATGATGCGGTTCATCTGGCTTGTCACCAGCACAATGCCACCCTGAACCGGCACGGCTCCGCCGGTCATGCCGGACCCGGCTCCCCGTGGTACCACAGGAATTCCTTCTTTTGACGCCAATTTAAAGATCCGGGACACCTGATCTTCTGTTTTAGGAAAAACAATGGCATCCGGCAAATAGGAACGGCCTGTGGCATCATAAGAGTACACAAGCCGTTCTTCTTTTTTTACAGATAGCCCCTGGGGGCCTAAGATTTTTTCAAGGGATTTTAAAACGGATCGACTAAACGCCATCTACACTTTACCCGTCTCAAGCTTTTTGGACAGATAATTAATTTGCTCGAAAAGAACCCCTTTTTGCTTGAGTTCTTTTTCCACGGTATTGACCGAATAGATGGCTGTGGCATGGTACCGATTAAAGCTTGATCCGATCTTCTTTATTGGCTGATCGGTATAGCGTTTGGCCAGAAACATGGCCACCTGCCTGGGTTTTACGATTCGCCGTTTGCGTGATTTGGAAATAATATCTTTTTGAGTAATGGAGAATTCATTGCAGACTATTTTTTTGATCAGGTCAATGGTAATCTGCTTTCGGTTCCGGGTCATGTTGTCCAGAACGCTTTTGGCCAGTTCAATATCAATATTCCGCCCCATGAGCTGGCCCTTGGCCACGACACCGAAAAGCCCGCTTTCAAGCTGTCTCACATCATCACAGAGTTCCTGGGCAATATATTCACCCACTGGCATTGGAATACTGCATCCCATTTTTTTTGATTTTTTATGAAGGATTTTCAACCGGGTATCAAAATCCGGTGCCTGAATTTCTGTTACCAGACCCATATTCAGTCGTGACTTGAGATTATCGTTGAGTTTGGGAATATCATCAGGTAGCTCGCTTCCTGAAAAAATTATCTTTTTATCCGCATCCAGAAGATAGTCCAGGGTCATTGCCAGCTCTTTTTGCGTGGCTGTTTTACCTGACAGAAAATGGATATCCTCCAATATAAGCACATCGCACTTCTGCCTGTATTTTTCCTTGAACCGGTCAATGAGATTATTTCTCAGAGAAAATATCATTTCATTGGTAAAATCTTCAGC
>PIVQ01000051.1 GCA_003354055.1 Desulfobacteraceae bacterium
CGGCAGCACTTACTATAAAAAAAGGCCAACCGAAGGTTCTCCACCTGCTGCTCTCGCTGATCGAGCGGTTCTCGCCGCTCTCGCTTTTTGGGCATACCTATCCATATTGAGAATTCCTGTGTACTGCCTTGAAAAGTTGACAATTCAGGGCTGGCTAGAGTATTTAGTGCCTGTTGCCCGCATGGGGTCTGGGCAGGAAACTCTGGAGAGAAAAAAGTCTTATGAAAGGCCCAGATCAACCCTGAAGTATTTTAATATTCCAGGTCGGCCTGCTAAGCAAAGAAGGCGGCTTTCCGAAAATAAACCTGCTTTTTCAGCAGGCTAATGGGTGGGCGAAACGATGATCAAGGCCAAGAAAGGTTATCTATCTAAAATAACGAAAAATATTGCCAACGGGCTATTTTGCCCCGGATCGGGATGGCTAAAGCCCGTGAACCCTTATCTTGCGGAATAGGGTCCGCCGGTCAATGCCCAGGGCCCAGGCCGTTTTCGTCCGATGCCACTGGTTCAGCTCCAGGGCCCTGGTAATCAACTCTTTTTCAACGGTTTTCAGGGCCATGTCCAGATTCATGGCTTCTCCTGGAGCGCCGAACATTTTCTGCCCGGTTTTCTCAAGGGTATTGACCTGAATGGGCGTGTCGGTCAAATCCATTTTGTCCATGGCGATATAGCGCTGCACAGCATTCTGAAGCTCCCGTACATTTCCCGTCCAATAATGGCCAATCATGTTCTCGATCATCTGGTCGGGGATGGTGTTGATGGTTTTGCCGTCGGAAAACATCTGGAGAAAATGATGGATCAGAAGCGGGATGTCCTCCCGCCGCTCCCGCAAAGGCGGGAGATGGATCGGAACAATATGGATACGGTAAAAGAAATCCCTTCGAAACGCCCCTGACATGACGGCGGCCTTCAGGTCCTGGTTGGTGGCGGCGACGATCCGTAAGTCAGGGCTTTTGATCTGGTTACCGCCCACTGGGGTGAATCCGCCCTTGTCCATGGCCCTGAGCAGTTTGACCTGCATATTCAGGTTCAACTCCCCGATTTCATCCATGAACAAGGTTCCCTTGTCCGCGACCTCCAGATAACCGGATTTATCCGCATCCGCCCCTGTAAACGCGCCTTTTTTATAGCCAAAGAATTCGCTTTCTGCCAAATTTACGGGAATGGCGCCGCAGTGCACCGTCACGAAACGGTTTCCTCCCCGCTGGCTCAGCTCATGGATGGTATTGGCCACCAGTTCCTTTCCGGTGCCGGATTCCCCGTAAATGATCACGCCGGCGTCGGATTCCGCGGCTTTGAGAATATCTTCGTACACACTCTGCATGGCCCGGCTTTTTCCTACGATATCCCCCAGGCTGTTTGCCCCGCGCATGGAGCTTTTAAGCCGCAGGTTCTCTTTTTTCAGATTGGCTTCGTTCTGCCGCAGGTCCTGTTCCCTGTTTTTCTGTGCAGTAATGTCGGTGGTGATGACCTGGATGTTTTTTACCCGGCCCCCGGCGTCCGTGAGGGGAGAACTGACGATATGGCACCATTTTCCGTCCCGCGGATCCTGAATCTCCTGCTTGGTGGTCTTTCCCTTTTGGATGCTGGCCATGGCACACCAGGGGCAGGGGGATGACCGATGATGGACTTCCTCATAACAGATTTTTCCCGTAAGATCCCGTCCGAAATGGGACTTCATTTTCCGGTTCATGAACTCCAGGTGAAAATCCTTTGAACAGGTATAAATAAATCCGTCAAACAGTGCAATTATCTCCAAGAGACGGGATTGGTTCATTTCCAGGGCCGCGGTTCTCTTTTTTACCTCTTCTTCAAGAAATTCGCGGTATTCCCGATTCTCCCGGACCAGCCTCGCCTTTTCAAGGGCTTTTTCCGCGGCATGCTCCAGGATGGCCATATCCATTATCGGCTTTGTGATAAAATCCTGAGCCCCCAGCCTGAGGGCGGAGACCGCATCCCCCATGCCCCCTTCCCCGGTCACCACGACTACCGGGGTTTCAGGGGAATCGGTCATGACCCGGGAAAGAACGTCGAGTCCGTCCATGCCGGGCATCCGAAGATCCAGCAGGATCAGGTCGGGATGCTCGGACTGATACATCTCAAGCCCCTTTCTGCCGTCCTCGGCCTGGATCATGTGATAGCCGCTGTCACCCAGGTAGGTGGCAATACTATTGCGCATGATGGGCTCGTCCTCAATGATCAGGATCTTTGAACCGGACACGCTGGTTTCCGTCATACCCCCTCCTTAGGAATCGTTACAAAATAACTTGATCTAAATTGTTTCCCAAACCCCTTAAAAGACAGGGTATTTTGAAAACAAAAGATCAAGTAATTTTGGAGCCGATCCTTATCCTGTGGGCTCCCCATCCACCGGGAGCTGCACCACGAACCGGGCCCCGTTGCCCGGTGCGGATTCAACCTCGATGGTGCCCATGTGGTTGTTGGTCACGATATAATAGGATACCGATAGGCCAAGCCCGGTACCGCCGCCCACCTCCTTGGTGGTGAAAAACGGCTCAAAGACCCGATTGCAGGTTTCCTCATCCATTCCAGGGCCGTTATCCTCCACCTGGATGAGAACGCTGTTGTCTTCGTGTCTCAGACCCAGCGTGATAGCGGGTTCAACAGCCTCCGCTTCCGCCAGGGCCTGGGCCGCATTCCTGAGGAGATTCAGCACCACCTGTTCGATTTCCGAGGCCTTGCACATCACCATGGGAAGATCCGAGGGATAATCCCGGATGATTCTGATCTTCTTAAATCCGTACCGTTTTTTCAAATCATAGTCATGAGAGGCAAGGGCAATGGTTTTTTCCATCAGATCAGTCAAAGAAACCGGCTTTTTATTGGGAACTCCCTGCCGGCTGAAATTGAGCATGTTGACCACGATCTTTGAGGTCCGGTCCACCGATATCCGGATATCCTCCAGGAATCGGATAATCTCCCTGTCCTCAAGGTATTGAACCACCTTTTCCAGATCCGTGCCGCAGGCGTCAGCCGCATCACGATTACCTTTCAGGTCCGGGGAAACCCGCCTTAAAATATTCTGGGTGCTCTGGACAATGCACCCCAAAGGATTGTTAATTTCGTGGGCCATTCCGGCGGCAAGACCGCCCACGGATTTCATCTTTTCGGTCTGGATTATGAGGTTCTCCAATTTTACCCGTTCAGACACGTCATCCACCCGGATAACCGCGCCTTCCCCCCCCCTTTCCGTCAGGGGATATACCAGGACATCACTGTAGAATCGGTTGCCCTTGAACGGATGGATCACCCGTTCTTTTATCTGGACGGATCCGTCCCGGGTTGCCAGTGTGACCGAATCCATGGCATGGGAAAGTCCGGGTGCCACCAGGGTCAGCTTCCTTCCCACTGCCCGGTCCCTGGGAATACAGCTGACGATCTCGGCTTCCCGGTTCCACTGGGTCACCCGTCCCCTGGTATTCACCCCGACCAGGATGCTGGGCATGGAATCCACGAGACTCTTGAGGTAATGGCGCATACGGGCCATTTCCCGTTCCACCCGCCGGGATTCCGTAATATCGTTTCCCACGCACAGATACTCCCGGATCATGCCGCTCTTGTCCTGCACCGCCCGGTTGGTCCAGGATATGCTGACATTGTCACCGTTCTTTTTGATGTTCTCGTCTTCAAACCCGATGTATCGATCGGGATAGGCGCCCTTATCCCTGACCATGGAGAGCATGCCCGTTTCCCGTGACCCGTCATCCGGGACAATGGTCCCGATGATGCTTTTTCCCAGGAGCCGGTCATCGGTATAACCGAAAAACCCCTGGGCATACTCGTTTAAAAAGGTGACATGCCCCGTGATATCAATCCGCAGGATGATACTGTTGGCGTTCTGAACCAGTTCCCGGTATTTTTCCTCGCTTTTCCGGCGTTCCGCTATCTCCCCCTTAAGGCTGTTACTGGAGATTTCCAGCCGCTCCATGAACATGTTGAAATAGCCGGCCAGTTTACCCATCTCATCCCGGGTGCTCTGTTTCATGCGAACCGAAATATCACCTTTTGCCCCCTGGGAAAACCGGTCGATCAATTCCTGCAGGGGATTGGTGATGCCTGCGCTGAGACGGAAGGAGATGGTCAGGACAAGGGCCAGTACGACGGTGAACGAGAAGGTAAAAATGAACCGGACGGTTTTCAAGGGTGCGTAAAACTCTTGAAGATACCCTGAAGAGGCCACAATCCAGTCAAACTCCGGTATGTGGTTGAAGATCACCACCTTGTCCAGGATTTCGGTGCCGTCCTTTGACTCCCAGGTATAAACGGTTTTTCCGCTCTTTTTCTCGCAGATCTCCCGGACAAACTGCCGGCCGTTGATATCCTTGACATTGTAATAATTTCCGTGCAGCCGGTGATGAATGATCATATTTCCCTCGATGTCGACAACATAGGAGTAGCCGGTTTCCCCGAACTTGAGGGCCAGGATGCTCTCCCTGAAATCATCCACATTCACGAGCTGGGTAAACTCCCGCCGGTAGGATGATGCGGATATAATCCAGTTCCACGGCTCAAAAAAGGTCATATACAGGGCCTTGGGACGGGCCTCTGATTCACCCGGGTTTTTCCAGTCATATTCCAGATACCCCTGTTTCCTTTTTGTCTGTTCCCGGATAAATTCGAACCGGTTCAGATCCTGGTTTAACAACTCCGCTTTGGGGTGGACCGCGATCTTCCCCCCGGTATCCACGCAATAGATATACCCGGTTTCGCCCACGGTCTGGGAGAGCATCACCCTGCCGGCCGCTGCCTTGGCGTCAGCTTCCGTCATCAACCCGGCCTGAAACTGATTATAAAAATGTTCCGCAATATCACGGTTTTTCGCTGCCACCCCATGCAGGTATGCCTTGATGGAAGTGTTGGCAGAGGTTTTGACCATATTGAGAATGGTTTTGGTTGAGTTGTTCAGCTCATTCTCAATGGTGGATTCAATGGTTTGCTGAACCAGCAGGTAAATGGTGACGTTCGTCAGGGAGATGGCCAGGAAGAAGATGGTGGAATAGCTGAGAATCAGCTTGTTACGCAGCCGAAGGTCTGCAAACCGTTTTTTCAGGACCCGAAGATATCCCATTATCCTCCCTTTTTCTTACCCCATATTCAGGATTACATATGACAAGAGGTTGTAGTATGAAAAAATTCGAGAAGTCAAGAAAAACTTGAGGCACATCGCCCCAATGGGTCATTTTTGTCCCAAATAGCTCCTTTGCAGCCCATCCATACATTTTCTTGTAAAAACACTCGCTTCCGACGGCCAGAGCCATACCGCGGCACAGAATCGCCCGTTTCATCAGGAATTCCGACCCCGGACAGGTATCCGGAATCTAAGCTGTTGAGGCCACAGAACAGGCTTCCGACCCGACCAACAGCCTGGTCTCGGATCGGGTTTCCAGCCTGTTCGGGTCTGCGGCATGTTTATTGCGTTTTAAGTGCCTGCAGGTCCAGGCCGCATCGGTCTGGCAAATTTTTAACCGCTTAAGGGGGTGATTTCAGGGAAAGGCCAGGAGCTTTGCAGGATCGGGATACAACGGGTGCATTCCCATTTAGTGGCATAAGCAAAGTGACCGAATTTGCATGAAGATATTGTCTGTGAAAGTGTTCCATCTCCCAGAAAGAAGCTGACTTCTTAAAAACAACATTGATTCCGATGTTTCCGGTTTCCAGAAGATACCCGGTGATTTCATCCTGAGGTTGATAACCCTGCGTATTGCACTTTCAACATAGCCGCTGCCGGTAGGTATTCTCAGGCTACGGAACTGGCTATATTGCATCCTGTTTCGGTTTCTCATAAAATAGTTTTTAAATTCGAGAAGTGCTTCTCTGCGTTTTTTAGGGTACGTAATGTGTTTCACAATTTCTTTCCTAAGGTCTTTGGATTTGCCATCCCAAAGGAGGTTCTTCCAAAATTCCGCAATCCGATTTTTTTCTTTTATAGGGGTTCTCTTTGGCAATTTGTCCACAATCTCATGTAAGTTTTGTTTTGCATGGGTGTAGTCGATTACCTCATAGTGGAATGAGATTCCAAGTTTTATGGCCAATGGTCCTGTTCGTTTCCAATAACTACGGGCACCGTCGCAACAGAAAATCAGGCGTTTGGCTTTAGAATTATTCAATTCACGCAGATATATCTCAAGAAGTTCAAATGCAGCATCGACATCACCCATGGTGGCATCATAAATCGGCAAGTGCTTTTTTGATATTGTGCCATCCGGATCGACGATGTGGATGACAAACTGTATGGGTTCTTTCCATTCCGCATGGTATCCCTGGCGCTTTTGGCCTTTTGGCTTGCGCCCCCTTTTCGGTCTGCGTTCTCGCAGACGACCACCGTCAATGCAGGCCAGAACCGTTTTTCCATCGACACGGTCGGTATCGCACAAAGACACCCGGCCACGCAGTGGCATGGCTTCCTTGGCAATATTCATTGTAATTCGGCGTATGGTTTTAACATTTAGATTAATGGCATGGTTTTCCAGGGTTCGTCGGGCAATTTCAAAAGAGGGGCAAAGCAGTGCCGCATGGACCACCGACGAGGTGAGCAGGGTTGAACATCTGCCGATAAAACCAAGATAATCGAATCCGAAATGACGACCAGTCCCATTCTGTCGTTTTTTTGATTTAGGGCCTGGTCGTCGTTTAGAAATTGCTTTTGAAAAGTAAGGGGATCGAATGCTCAGGCAATTTCCTGTCAGCAAGCGAATACTGCTGGGCCGGTATCCGTTAAAGCGTAGTCCCATTTTACCGGCACCGATTTTTAGTTCGGATAGAAAATCAGGATCACATAGTGCCCTTACCTGACGGGGGCCATATTTCAGGATTTCAATCATCTTTCATACTTTTCTTGACAAAAAGCATCTTCCTATCCTTTCAAAAGATGGAGTTTTTAGAGATTGGCCATGATGTAAGCAATCGGGTCAAGGAGTTCGATTCAACTTCCACTGATTTTTCATCCACCCAAACCCTGACCCAGCGGATACAGCAGGTGGAAAAAGAGATGATCCTGCACTGCCTTGAAAAAAACAAATGGCATAAAACAAAAGCGGCCCGGGATTTGGGTATTGATCGGCGGTCACTTTTTAGAAAAATCAAAACCCTTGGGCTCTTATTTGACTTTTTGAGACACAATAGCCCATTCCTGCTTGATGCCTGCTGCAACCCCACTCTTGCTACAACCATAGTTGTAGAACGGGACATTTTCGCCCGCTGTCGTTTAATCCAGCAACCCAATACCATTCCTTAAAAAAATGACGCATAAACACGCCCCGTACTCGCCTTAACCGTTCTGCCATTTATTAAACAATCCTGGCACACCTATTGCTGATATAGAATACAACAACCGCTAATGATTAGGCGCAAAAAAGGAGGAGGCAAAGCGTGTGTTTGCGCAGAAAAGTTCAAAGCAGCAGCAAAACTTTTTTTATGTTTCACTACCCAATCACTTACAGTGATTGCCAAGACTATATTCTATTTCAACAGATGCGGTTAAGGCAATCACCAAAGGCCAAATGACCAAAATTGATCCATGTAAAGAGGATGACATGACAATTTATCATCACAGTTTTACGGAACTTAATTTACGTCATTTGGCACAATACAATTAGGAGGAGAAAAGTGAAAGATCTGAATCTGTATTGGAAAAAGAATCTTAAAATCATGGCCGGACTATTGTCCATTTGGTTCTTTGTTTCTTTTTTTTGCGGTATCATTATTGTGGATGTTTTGAACAAAATCATGATTGGAGGTTTCCCTCTTGGTTTCTGGTTTGCTCAACAAGGAGCAATGTTTACCTTTGTAATCCTGATCTTCGTCTATTGCCACTTGATGGAAAAACTGGATATAGAGTTTGATGTAAACGAATAATTATAACATTTAATTAATTCTTTATATTCACAATTTTATTATTATTTCAATGATTTAAGCAATAAACCAAAGAGGAGCAGAATAATGAGTGGAACTTTATTATGGACAGGGATATGGGTCACCCTTTCTTTCGGCCTTTATATCTATATAGCCGTACGATCACGTGTATCTGATGCGGAAAGTTTTTATATTGCAGGCAAAGGCGTACATCCTGTTGCCAACGGTATGGCAACTGCGGCGGACTGGATGAGTGCGGTATCTTTTAGCGGCCTGGCCGGAGTTATTTCCTTCACAGGATACTGGGGTGGATCCTTATTAATGGGCTGGACCGGCGGCTATGTGCTTTTGGCACTGCTTTTAGCACCTTATCTTCGTAAATTCGGAAAATTTACAGTGCCTGATTTTATTGGTGACCGCTATTATTCCGACACTGCCCGCATTGTCGCAGCAGTCTGCACAATCTTTGTTTCCTTTACCTATATTTGCGGCCAGATGCGCGGTGTCGGCATCGTATTCAGCCGTTTTTTATATGTAGACATTACTTTAGGTGTAGGGATCGGCATACTCATTGTTTTCTTCTACGCAGGCATGGGTGGAATGAAAGGCATTACAAATACCCAGGTAGCCCAGTACTGTGTATTGATCTCAGCCTATTTGGTTCCGGCCATCGGTATTTCCATGATCGTTACCGGCAACCCGATCCCCCAGCTGGGTTTTGGAAGTACAATTATCCAGGAAGGCATTTATCAAGGTCAATATGTACTCCAGGCTCTGGACAATATTGCACTGGATCTGGGCATAAAAGAATATACTGCAACCTTTGGCACTGGAACAAGCACAATGCCCAACATTCTGCTGATCACTGCCTGCATGATGGCAGGTACAGCAGGACTTCCCCATGTAATTACCCGATTTTTTACCACTCCTACTGTAAAGGATGCCAGAAAGAGCGCTGGATGGGCCTTACTCTTTATTGCCCTTCTTTACACCACCTGCCCGGCTGTTGCAGCATTTGCCAGATTTAACCTGATCAATACCCTCAACAATAAAGCCTTTGCAGAGGCTCCGGCATGGGTCGATAATTGGACAGGCCCCGGACTTCTCGTCTGGGTGGATAAAAATGATGACGGTCTTATCCAATACAGGAACGGAAAAGTATTTGTCGGCAGCCCTGTGTTAAAATCGAAAACCGAGTTAGGCAAACACGGCGAACGTCTGGTAACCAACAAACTGACCGACAGCCCCAATGAACTTTATGTGGATCGTGATATCATGGTCCTTGCCAATCCGGAGATCGGTGGACTGCCATCCTGGGTTATCGGCCTTGTTGCGGCAGGTGGCCTTGCTGCAGCCTTATCAACAGCAGCAGGCCTTCTTTTGTCGATTGGTTCTGCCGTCAGTCATGATTTGTATTATAAACTTGTCAACAAAGAAGCGACAGATAGACAACGACTGACAGTCGCCCGAATCACTATCGGGGTTGCAGTTCTCTGCGGTGGATATTTTGGCGTACACCCACCGGGATTTGTAACACAGGTGGTGGCCTGGGCATTTGGCATGGCTGCTGCAACGTTCTTCCCTGCCATCATTCTGGGCATATTCACCAAATCCACCACTAAGGAAGGTGCCATTGCCGGTATGATCTGCGGTATGACCTTTACAGCCACATATATCCTTAATCTCACCTATTTTGGTGGAACCGCCTGGTTCTTTGGCGTGACGACTTGGGGTATCGGTACAATAGGCCTAATGATTAACTTCATTGTTGCTATTATCGTCAGCAGGTTCACGGAAGCACCACCAATAGAAATTCAAGAGATGGTAGAACAAGTTAGAATTCCAAGAGGAGCAGGTGTGGCAACACATGTCTAATCCTGGACAATAGTATACTTGGTTTTATTTATAAATGATTTATAGATAAAACTGTTAATCCGGGGGCGCACACTCGACCTGTGCTCCCCCGGACCGACTTAGGATCGGCTCAAAAATTAGTCAAGTGTTTCATATAAAAATGAAAAAGAAACACGTTGCGTTCACATTCTGTTTGCAAAATGTCCAGTCCCTTTGGGACTTTTGCAAACAGATTATGTAAAGTTATTTTTTAACGAATCCTTAACGTCAAAATTCAAGTGGAGGCCAGATGAAACACACAACTCATTCAAATGTATTTCACAACACAATGCTAAAGGGTGGCTTTGCCGCTGCTGTTAGCGGTCTGGTGGCCATTGTGGCGGCCTTTACTGCGCCACTGCCTTTATTAAATCAATATACCGGCATGGGTACCATGGGCATGGCTGCACTGGGAGTCATCTTTTTCTATGCTGCCTTTCTTTTTTCCAAAGGGCGCTGGTGGGCAGGGCTTCCATCTCTTTTCTTCACTGGTGCAATGACATGGATATTTGCTGGAAAAGCTGTCCGGTTGTTGATGCTCTACTATGAGCACAATCCTGCCATTACATTCAGTGATATCATCGCACCCCTTCCCTTCATCTCATTGCAACTGGTCATAGTGTTCATCACATTGAGTCTCGGCGTTGTTATTTTCAAGGCTATAAAGCTTAGCCGCTCCCTATCACCGCAACCTGTCAACAAATCTTTATGGGGTTCCATGGCACTATGGATAGTAATTATTGCACTGGATTGTTTAAAAAAGCTTCCATAAAAAAATAATCATTTATCCCAAGTCCAAAAGAAGAGATGTAAATTTATAGCGATTGCCACAAATAGTTTCCGATTAAATATCAACGAGCAATCGCCAGGAACTAATGACTCTAAAATCAACTCTTATAAATAAAATAGCAAAATAATTTTTAATCATGATCAAAAAATCAAAATAAGACGAGTCCAAGGATAAAACATATCAAGTAGCTCTTCTAAAGTTTCAAGAATATCAATTTCATCATCAACGATAAGTATTTTTTTCACTATTTCATTGTTAGTGCTATTCATCTATTTTTTTACACCGCTATCCCTATAAACTCAACCCTGGCTTTTTGCTGAAAATTTCCAATTCGTTTAAAAATTTCTTTTAGCATTGTTTGATCTATGCGTGATAAATTTTTGGGGTTTATATAATTATCAGGAGGTTCATCTTCATCCACGATAGCAGTCACCTGTTTCACAAGCCTTAAATTCATAAGATAGTTATATGATTGTGTGATGTCATTATATTCTTCTGTTGATAAAATGTGCTTAGTATAAAGCCTAAACAGCCTATATAAAGTGTTTGTCTCTTTTATGCCATGCTTTAAAGCAAATATTCTTGAACAGTCAGTTATGGGAAGCATTGCTTTTTTGAGATCAAAAGAATCTTTATGCTCCCCTTTTGATTCAACAACAAAATTTCTAAAAAACCCAATGGGTGGTTTAAAACGAAGAGCATTTGTAGTTAAATGTCTTAGAAATCCTGCCCATCCGTCTAGTGATTTATAAAGATAGGAACTAAGCTCATCAGTTAACTCTATGTCTCCCCATACACCCTTAAAATCAAAAAAGATACTCGAATTGAGCAGGTCTTCAGGATTTGCTGTATGAATCCATTTAAAAAAGTACTTTTTCCATACTGAAAGAGGTTGGCACCACTTTGGGTTCATTGCCATGATCTTTCCTTCACAAAAGTCAAAGCCTGCTTTATCAAGCATTGTGCATATAAGATTGGCTAATGCATTAAAGTAGGGTTGAGCTGTTTTTTGTAAAAACTTCTCATCAATATCTTCAAAAACAATTGCATTATCCTGATCAGTCTTCAATGTCTGCTCTTCTCTTCCCTCACTTCCCATAATCATAAATGCAAATTTACATGGTGGCTCACCAATCTCATCAATTGCAAACCTGATAATTTTATCTAAAATAGCATCAGAAAAGGCTGTTATTAGTTTTGTTAAGTTTTCAGTATTAACACCATTTTTAATTGAATCCAGCAACATCTCCGGAAGCCGGCCATGAATATTTTCGAGCTGATCAAACTTTGATGCAGATTTGATCTCTTTTATTATTAAGTAAGGAGACTTTCCTTGAGCATCCATGAGGTCATTGTCCGTGAGAACGCCTGTTATTTTACCAGATCTATTACGAACAGGAAGATGATTCAGAGTTTTTTTCATCAATATCAAATATGCTTCAAAAACTTGATCTTCTGCATTTACAGTTATCAGTGATGTTGACATAATTTCAGATATGGGACGCTCGATATCATACCCTTTTGCTACAACTCTTTCTCTTAAATCACTATCTGTCATAATACCGGTGATTTCATTATTTTTATCTTTAATAAAAACAGAGCTTATTTTATGCTTTGTCATTTTTTGGGCTGCTTGCTTAATACTGCTTTCATAGGAACAAGAAACCAAGTTTGGTTTGAACATTGCTGAAACAGGTTGATTGAAAAAAGATGGGGAATACTCTTGGTCTTTTGTTTGCCTCGCTATAATGTCAGCATAGGACTTGTTCTGCATCCATTTTGCAAAGGTATTTGTAAAAAACTCTTTGAAATGATCAAATTTTGAACATACTTCAAGAAATTTTTCTGCTGGCAAAGTATACAGGACTGAATCCTCTGCAACCTTAATAGTGACCACCGAAATAGATTTGTTGACAAGAATGGACATACCGCCATAAACATCACCCTCGCCAAGCATACCGCTTAGTTTTTTTCCTTTGGTATCTTCATAAAAACGTTGTAGAGAACCCTTTATGATTACATATAAATTTTCAATCTTTGATTCATCTTGAGTAAAAAGGACTGTGCCTTTTTTATGATTTTCAATTGAAAAATGCTTAAACAATTCTTCAGAAGTTTTTTCTGGAAGAAAAGAAAACGGAATTGTTTTTGATAGATCTTCTAACCCAGATTGTCTCATATACTGCTCTCTTCAATATTAACTATTACTTCATGCATAATATGATTTTACAATGGTTCAAATGTTTTTTTATGTTATCAAATTGATTTAAAATATACTACAAAAAAAGCCTTTGACAGGGTTGGGTGAAAAGCTGTTCAGGGGAAAAATAGACGGACAGTTGTAATGAATAAAAAGAATGTGATTTTTGTTAAAATTGATCGGAAACGGCTGACTTTGAGTATAGGAAACCTGTAATCCCTCAACTCAATTTCAAAAATATCAGTTCCAAAAGGTATAAACAGGTTCTATCTCAGGCGGATCATGGTTGCGGATATCCCAAAGGTTTAGATGCTTTAACCTGAAGGTCACACGTAATATCTTATCTATTATTTCAAAATCATCAATAAAGGTGCTACTTGTACACCTATAGAGATGATTTTCATTTGACCCTGGCATTTTGGGCAGACAAGAGGATCGACCTCATAGATTTTTTGAATTAACCGAGCCCAATTCTGCCTTGCTTCACTGGAAGACCTATCATTTGGCATGATTGTCGAAATTGTATCATCAGCATCTGCCTTCTTTCTCATACCCCTGGATTTGTTCGAAAAATAGCCATAATATCTCACTGTATGCTCATACCTACCTGGAATATGTGTTACCAGCCTGGCGAGCCAGTCCAAAGCAGTAAACACTTTTCGGGTTTTTCTATCTTTGGATGTATAAATAACTTTGGCAACACCATCATCAGATTTTTTTGCCGGGACATACCCTAAAGGGCAGAAACTAAACCATTCTTTCCTGGGAAAAACAGGCACGAATGATATATCTTGCCAGATTGCCAAGTCCGGCTTTATCATCAGGTTCAATTCTGTCACCAATATACACGTTAAAACCTGAATGATGCCATGAAAGCATGTTCTCAAGTTTCTGCCCTTCAGGGTATAATAGTATCATTTATCTTTCCCTCTTTCTTGAGCATTTTTAGCACCTTATACTGAAATGCCTCTCCCAGGTCTTCAAGCATAAATACTGATGCAGTCTGAAAGCTGCCATCTTTCAGGAAAGATCCATCTGAAACTATGGCGTGGAGATGAGGATTGAAGTTGAGAAAGTCCCCATAACCATAAAAGTCACACGTAGGTCTGCACAGCAATACTGGCGCCGGGAACAGCATCATCATATGGCACAGTGGATTTAAGGTAAATCGTGATAACATTCCATGCACATATAGAGAGTTTTGCCAGCAATTTGCGATCATAAAGAAAATAAATCCGCAATCTTTTGGGGATACTGAAAACCCAGTTTCTGACCTTTAGGGTATACTTGCTCCAACTCTTCAAAATGGTTTTGTGCGAAGCTCGATTAACAATGAAACCCTTGGCTTTTTGGCCTGGAGAGAGAATCGTGAGATGACGGATACAACCGGTTCTCAACATTCGATTATCTGATCAATAATGCAGGAGGAGTATATGAGTGGCACCACTTGGGTTTACATCTTGTTGGGCTTCTACGTCTGCACCGGCGGCTTAAAGGCCAGTACCTGGGTGGGGGTGATCCAGTTTATCCTCCTGGTGGGCGGCATCATCATCCTCGGTGTTTATGTTTTGAACAGTATGGGCGGCTGGTCCGGTTTTGCGAGTCAATTGTCCCTGATCGATAAAAACCTGATGGAAGTGCCCAAGATAATGGACGTCTCCTTGAAGGGCAACGGGTGGACAGCCTTCTATATTTTAACCTATATGTTCGCCCTCATGGGGATCCAGTCCTCTCCGGCCTTTACCATGTGGACATTCGGCCTCAAGAACCCCAAACCCCTGGCATGGCAGCAGGCGTTCATGTCCTGTTTTGTTGTGGGATTCTCCCTTTTCTTTTTCGCCACCTTCCAGGGTATGGGCGCAAAAATCCTCCAGATCACGGGTGTGGAACCTTTTGTGGGCATGGTCAGCGACAAGGTGGTGGTTCCCCTTCTCATGCAGGCCTATCTGCCGCCGTTCATGCTGGGCCTGGTGTTTGTAGGCGCCATTGCCGCCATTCACTCCACCGCGGCTCCTTATATCGGCACCGGCGGTTCCATTCTCCTGAGGGATGTGTACTGGCGGTACATTAAAAAGCAGAAAGCATCTGATGCGGAACAGATCTGGGTCAACCGGCTCCTGGCCACCCTGCTGATCATCGCCGCTCTGGCCGTGGGACTCAACTCCACTTCCGCCCTGGTTATCCTGGGCGCCCTGGCCACCTGTTTCGGCTTTATCATGTACATCCTGCTGGCCGGTGCTCTGGGGGTTCAGGTTCCCTGCCATCGGCGCGGTACTGGGCATGATCGCGGCCATGATCACTATCTTTGTCACCTATAAAATCATCCCCAAGCCCCTGTCAATGCATCCGGCGTTCTGGGGCGTGGCCATCGGATTTGCCGTTGCCTATCTGTGCAGGGGCATCGGGATAAAAGATGATGCGGAAACGGTGGAGCGGCAGAAGGAAGTCCGGGAATGGCTGAACAGCGTGGATGCGCCCAGCGAAAGCGGCAAAAAATGGCGCAAGGCCATGAAAGTTGCCGTACCGGTCTGGTACTTTTTCGCCATCGGTCCCGCCTGTATCATGGCCAACGACGCCTTCAGTTTCGGCAGCTTCCCGGCCATCTGGTCATGGCAGATCGCCTGGTGGATCGTGGGTATCATCATGATGTGGGCCCTCTGCTTTAAGGCGGAGATGGCCACCACCAACGAAACCCAGATCCAACGGGCAGATACCGAAACCATGATCGTTGTAAAAGAGAGCTGATGGACGAACCAAACCGATAAAGGAGAATAGATTTATGAAACTGGAAGATTGGTACATGGTTGGAAGCGTTATCTTTTGCATCCTCTTTACGGCATCCTTTGAATGGGGATTGTTCGGATAGCCCATAAACACAACCCGAAACGCCCGCAGGGCGTTTCGGGTAAACCGATTAATTTGAGCACCGGCCGGGAGAACGATTCAAATCCCCGGCCGGTGCCATTCGTGGAGCAAATCTTCCAGGTACTGAATCAACTCATCCCCTGAGATATGGGAGGGGATGAAGATATCATGGGCTCTCCTCTTTTTCCCGTCTTAGCTCAGGTAAAAGACCTGCCAGGTTCCGTCCTGCCGAATCAACTCCATCTCCCTGCCGAAAACCGTAACCCTCACGTTTAACCTCCGACCTAAATCGTTGCCGTACATTTGGTTCACAGCGTCCCTTGTCCAAAGCCCGGATACCATGCTCGTTCGAGAAAGGCAATGGCGTGAAGGCAAACCACGGTATTCTTGACAAAGCGATGATGCCTGTCACTCGATGATCAAGTAGATTGTTTATGCAGCTATCCTATTTATCATCTCATACTGAAAAGTAGTTGTTTATAGTTTTTTCATGCGATTCCCCTGCATGGCAGTACTGCCTTGAAAAGTTGACAATTCAGGGCTGAATAGAGTATTAAGTGCCTGTTGCCCGCATGGGGTCTGGGCAGGAAACTCTGGAGAGAAAAAAGTTTTATGAAAGCAAACAAACCGGCAAAATCCACCAATATTTTAATTCTAGGACTTGGGGGGGTAGGGTATTACCTTGCCAAACGCCTGGTACACGAGGGCTATGCCATTACCGCCATTGAGCCGGATGCCAATATGGTCCGTCATGCAGACGGAGATATAGATGCCAGGTTTATCCAGGGCAATGCCATGAGTGTGGAATGCTGGAGAGAGGCCAGAGCAGACCGGATGGATTATCTCATTGCGGTTACCAATAATGATGCCGTTAATATGATGTCCTGTCTGCTGGGTGACCGGTTCGGCATTTCCAAAAAAATCGCCAGGGTCAGGTCTACGGAATTCGGAGGGGAAGATTCCATTCTCAAGGCTGAAGATCTGAAAATAGATTTGATCATCCATCCGGAAGAATTGGCAGCCCAGGAAATTTTTAGGCTGATCAAGCTGCGGGCCGGCAATGATATTCTTGATGTGGCAGAGGAACAGATCCTTGCCATGGCCACCCGGATCAAAGAGGAATCCCCTTTGGCCTACAGAAAACTAAAGGATATTTCCGGGCTTTACAAAGAGTTTCCCTTCAGGATAGTGGCCATTGCCAGGGGGATAAAGACCCTGATTCCCGGTGGTGAGGATGAACTGCTTCCCGGAGACCAGGCCTTTTTCATGGCCGGCAGCGAACATTTGCCCCAGTTGATGAAACTCACGGATATGGAGCAGCAGAAGCGTCATAGGGTAATGATTATCGGCGGCGGCCTTGTGGGCAGCCGGCTTGCCGAGCTTCTGGGTAAGGCATTTGATGTCAGGCTGGTTGAAAAGGACGAGGAAACTGCCAAGGCTCTGTCCCATGAGCTTGGGCATACGGAAATTCTTCACGGGGACGGGTCAGATTCCAATATCCTGGTCTCTGCAGGGTTGCTGGACATGGACACATTTATTACAGCCACGGGCGAAAATGAGACCAATATCATGAGCTGTGTGCTGGCCAAGCATATCATGACATCCCAGGACACCCCGACAAAGCAGAGAAAATGCATTTCCATGGTCAACAAGGAAGATTATGTGGTGCTGGCTGCCACCATGGGCACCGATATTGCCCTGAATAAAAAAATTCTGGCCAGTAATGAAATCCTGAAATTCATTCGCAGGGGAGAGCTCCTGTCCGTGGCCCATCTTCATGGATTTGATGCTGAAATGGTTGAGATTGTTGCAGCAAAGGGGGCACCCATAACAAAGACACCGTTGTCCAAGCTTGGGGCCAATTATACCGGCAAACTCATGATCGGCGGGATCCGCCGGGATGATACCTGGCAGGTGGCAGTCGGGGACACCCAGATCCAGGGTAATGAACGGGTGATCGTGGTATGCATGTCGAAAAACCTTAAGGATGTTCAAAAATTATTTTTGGCCTGACCTTTCCAATTTTTTAGACAGTCCGGGGTTATCTTTTCCAGAATGAGGGGTAGAAAATTACCAGGGCGGAGAACATCTCAAGCCTTCCCACCAGCATCAGCCATGACAAAAACCATTTGCCCGTGTTTGAGATAAATGCATAGTTTTCACTTGGCCCCACATCTCCAAAACCCGGCCCAACGTTCATCAGTGTGGCAATAACCGAACTCATGGCGGTTGTATAATCCATATTATCCGAGAGCACCATGAAGCAGCCGCCTCCCAGGACCAGGAAAATATTTACAATAAAGTAAAACACGGCAAGCTGACCGATCTGGGCCTCCACGGGCCGTTCATTGAGCCGTACCGAAATCACGGACATGGGAGAAAAAAAGATCTGTTTAATCGTGGCTATACCGAATTTCCAGATCAGTACATAATGGACCACCTTGATGCCTGATGTGGTAGAACCTGCACAGGCCCCTATAAAACATACCGCATAGAGGAACATCTGGGAGCCTTGGGGCCACAACTCGTAATCTGCCGTGGTAAATCCGGTTGTGGTGAGAAGAGAGGTAACCTGAAATGTTCCGTATCTTAATGCATCCCAGAACGGATAGGCGTTGTCTTTCCATAGAATCCAGGTGACCATGCCGCAGAAAAAAAGCATGAATCCTAAATACCATCGGAATTCGGTGTTTTTGCGGATTACTCTCCAGTTGCCCATCATAAGATGGTAAAAGAGCATAAAGGTCACTCCGCCCAGAAACATGAAGATAATGATGATCCATTCAAAATAGGCACTGTTGTAATGGCCTATACTGGCATTATAAGGGGAGTAGCCTGACGTGGATATGGTGCCGAATGCATGGCAGAGAGAATCAAACAGAGACATGCCGCCGGCACACATTAAAATGGTCTGGAGCAGGTTCAGACCGATATAAATGCCCCAGAGCCATACCATTGTATCCCTGTTCCTTGGGACAAATTTTTCCCCTGTAATAACCTGTCCGGGGCTGGATTCCGCCCTGAATATCCTTACCCCGCCCATGCCGTGGGGCAGGAAGATAATGGTCAGGGTTAAAAACCCCATCCCCCCCAGAAAATGGGTCTGGCTCCGCCAGAAGATCAGGCCGTGAGGAACCACTTCAATGTCGCGCAGTATGGTGGCACCGGTGGTGGTGTATCCGGACATCATTTCAAAGAAAGCATCGGTGAATGACGGAATTGATCCGTAAAGGATAAAGGGCAGGGCGGAAACAGCCGAAATCAGGATCCACCCGAAAAAGGCTATGAAAAACCCGTCCCTGATGTTCAGGTCGTGATGACCGCGAAAACTGCGCCACAGCGGGATTCCGCATGCAATGGTTAAGACGGCTGTGGTTATCAGGGCGTTTAGATCATCCTCTCCATAGATTATAGAACAGAATATGGGTGCCAGCAGGGACGTGCCTGTGATGATCAATAATTTTCCCAGGACATTGGTAATGGTAGTATAGTTCATAGGTCTTTATCGTAAGGTTATCAATGGTTAATTGTCCCTTATTTACCCTAAACCCGGTTCAGGATCAACCATAATCCGGCGTGACATCCAGCGGGACAGCCGGCGGGATATTTGAAGCTCGTACTTAACTTAAGGTCTTGTTCCGTTGCCAGGCCTGTATCCCATGCCTGTAAAAGGATTGTAGATTTAATTTGTTCTGTTGCTGTAAATACTTTATACTGAATCCTCATTTTTATTCTCTTTCCTGTAAATTATGACTGCCAGGTCTTTGGGGGTGCCAAAGGACAGCCGGGTCTTTTTGAGTGCCAAAGGATGTGCGAATGACAGACAAGCCAAGTTACGAAGAATTGGAACGCCGGGTAAAGATTCTTGAGAGGGAATTGTCCTTACGGTTTGGAATTGAAGATGAGCTCAAAGAGAATCAGGAGCGGTTCCGGATGCTTTATGAGCGGGTCCCCATGCCATACCAGTCCCTGGATAGCGACGGATTTATTGTGGAGGTGAACCCTGCCTGGCTGAAAAACCTGGGGTACACCCGTGGCGAGGTTATCGGAAGATCTTTCAGTGAGTTCCTGCACCCGGACTGGCAGGCCCGTTTCAGGGAGAACTTTCCCCGTTTCAAGTCCGAGGGTGAGGTTGCGGGGGCTGAGTTTAAAATGGTTAAAAAGGACGGCGGTACAGTTCTGGTGTCTTTTAACGGCCAAATCGGTCATGATATACATGGCAATTTCAAGCAGACCCATTGCATATTTCAGGATATTTCGGAACAGAAAAAGGCGGAGCAGGACCTATGGCATATGGAGGCCCTTCTTAATGAATCTCAGACACTGGGCGGGGTCGGAGGGTGGGAGTTGAATCCAGAAACCTCAGAAGCTTTCTGGACGGAGAATCAATACCGTTTGCTGGGGTATGAGCCGGGGGATATTGCGGATAAGGATCTTCACTCCCATTTCATGGATAAGGTTGTCCACCCCGGAGATCAGGAGGGTCTTGGAAAAACGTTTCAAAGCCTTTTTACCGGTGAACGGCAGATTTGCACCGAATACCGGGCCATCTGTAAAAATGGAGATGAGAAAGCTTTTTCAGGAAAAGTAGTGGCCGAAAGAGACAAGGCCGGTACGATCACACGGATTTTTGGATCCAACCTGGATATTACAGAGCGAAAACAGTCCGAAGAGGCGCTTCGCGAGGAAAAAGAATTCACGGAAACTGCTCTCAATGCCGTTCAGGATACCTTTATTCTGTTTGATCCGGATACGGGCATGGCCATTCGGTGGAACAGGGCATTTACAAGGATTACCGGGTACTCTGATGATGAAGTCGCAGGGATGTCCATCATTTACACATGTATTGCGCCCGAGGACCAGGGGCTGGCATTGGGCTTTGTGGCATCGGTGATGGAAAAGGGAACAGACACCATTGAGGTGGATCTGATCTGTAAAAACGGAGACAGTGTCCCGATGGAGTTTAGCGCATCCGTGGTCAGAGACGACCGGGGAGAACCAAAATACATCATTGCGATCGGCAGAGACATCAGCGATAGAAAAGAAGCCGAGCAGGCCCTTATTGATTCACACCAGAGATTCCTTACGGTGCTGGACAGCATTGATGCCACCGTATATGTGGTGGATATGGCCTCCTATGAAGTGCTGTTCATGAATGAGTATATGAAGGTTCACTTCGGCAAGGATATGACCGGTGACGTCTGTTACAAGGCCTATCGCAACGAATCAAAACCATGTGATCACTGTCCCAGCCCGGAGCTCCTGGATGAAAAGGGAAATCCCACGGGTGTCTGTGCCTGGCAGACGGAAAATCCGGTTACCGGTAAATGGTATATGAATTACGACAGGGCCATTGAGTGGACTGACGGCAGAATGGTCAAGCTTCAGATTGCCACGGATATAACGGATCTTAAACAGATGGAAGATGAGCTTCGCCAGGCCCATAAGATGGAGTCCATCGGTACTCTGGCAGG
>PIVQ01001388.1 GCA_003354055.1 Desulfobacteraceae bacterium
ACTTCTGTGATTGCTTCGTAGTCATTGTCAGGATTAACTTCAACAAAGGGAACCAGCAGAGAACCCATCTGAGCACCATCAAGGATAGGTGCTTTTGCACCAACCAGGATAGAAAGACCGGTTTCTTTACCGATTTTAAGGGCGCGGGGCATTACATTGATACAATGCATGCAGCGTGTACAGTTTGAATTGTCAATGGACAATTTTTTGTCTTCAAACTTCATGCAGCCAGTGGGGCAGATACCTGTGACTTCTTTTTCAATGTCAAAGGGACCCCAATCTTTGGAGCCTTTATGTGCGCCGGCGTTTGCAGGATAGGCAGCATCATTTTCAACATATTTGTTGACAGCGTCCTGATCAACGCGGATGTCATCTTTCCAAGTACCGATGAAGGACATGTCGGAACGTGCAATAGAAGCTACGCAGCAGTTGGGGCAACCATCAAGTTTGAATTTAAACTTGTAGGGGAAAGCCGGACGATGCAGCTCATCCTGGTATTCCTGAGTCAGGAAGTAAACCAATGCATTGGTGTCGTAGCATGAATATTCGCATCTGGAATCGCCAAGACAGTCAGCAGGAGTTCTCAGGTTAGAACCGGAACCACCAAGATCCTGTCCCATGTCATGGGTCAGTGTATGGAAGATTTCTTCCAGCTGGGGAGTTGTGGTTCCCAGAAGGATGATATCACCGGTAGCACCATGCATGTTTGTAAGACCGGAACCTCTGAAGTCCCACAGTTCAGTGAGAGTTCTCAGGTAATCAGTTGTGTAGTATTTACCAGCAGGCTGGTTAACACGCATTGTATGGAAATGCTCAACACCGGGGAAGGCCTTGGGCTGATCGCAATAACGACCGATAACGCCACCACCGTAGCCGAAAACGCCTACGATACCGCCATGTTTCCAGTGAGTTCTTCCATGTTTGTATGAAAGTTCCAAAACGCCCATAAGATCGTCAACAGTATCTACGGGAATCTGGAACTCAACACCTTTCTCATTCTTTGCTCTGACTTCGGCTTGCTGTTTCAGGTCAGAGACAAAGCTAGGCCATGGGCCGGATTCCAGTTGGTCCAGTAAAGGAGTCTCATGTTTTGCCATTTACTTACCTCCGTTAATAGTTAATTTACATTCACTAATGAAAAAATTTTCCAATCTTTCCATTCAATAGTCTAATCATATGTCATTTCAAATAGTTAC
>PIVQ01001389.1 GCA_003354055.1 Desulfobacteraceae bacterium
ATGACCACGGCCTGTTTGATAAGATTGATCAACTCCCTGACATTTCCGGGAAAAGTATGGGACTTGAGTGCGTCATATCCCTTGTGACCGATATAGGCACGTCGTTTGTACCGCTTATTGTTCTGCTTCAGACAGATACCTACCAGTTCGAGGATATCTTCAGGCCGGTCCCTCAGCGGAGGGATAGACAGGATAAAGGTGTTGAGACGGTGAAACAGGTCCAGGCGAAACTTCTTTTTCCGGGTACGCTGTGCAAGGTTCCGGTTGGTGGCGGCGACGATGGTGCAGTCAATCTTTTTCACACGGGTGCCGCCCACCGGCATGATTTCATGGTCATCCAGGTACTTTAGCAGCTTGGCCTGAACGCTCTGGGACAACTCCCCGATTTCATCAAGAAAAAGGGTGCCTCCGGCAGCCAGCTCAAAAAGACCGGCCTTACCACTCTCCCTGGCACCGGTAAAGGCGCCTTTTTCATAACCGAAAAGCTCTGCTTCCAAAAGATTCTCCGGCAGTGCTGCGCAGTTGATCTGGATAAAGGGTTTGTCGCCCCGGACCCCGTTTTTATGAATGAATTTGGCAAGAAGCCCTTTGCCTGTACCGGACTCTCCCTGAATCAGAATATTGGAGGCATCTATTCTGGCCAGTTTCAGGGCCAGGTTCAGGGTCTGCTTCATAGAGGAACTCTGGGCCACGATATTGTTCTCTTTGAGCTCCAGCATGGCCAGCCCGGCCAGTTCTTCCCGCATCTTTTCCGATTCCTGGCGAACCTGGGCCAGGTCCCGGCGCATGTCTTCAATCAGGGAAATGTCCCGTTCGTTGACCACCACATAGGCAACCTCGTTGGCATCGTCAAAAACCGGGGTTCCGGTCACCAGAAGCGTATACCCGGACCTGGGTGTGCTCTGAATCAGACTGACCTGGCGCCGGGTCTCCAGCACCTCCTGGGTGGCGGACCGGTTGATCTGCCCCTCGTTCACAAGGGTTTTCACATCACGGCCCAGGACCTCATCGGCCCGGATCCCGTTCAGCCGTTCCGCTGCACTGTTCATCTTCAGAATCCGGCCCTGGCGGTCACAGATCAGCAGGCCGTCTGCGGACCGGCTGAAAATGGCATCCAGATATTGAAAGGTTTCAGGATCCATAGACAATCTCCCCGTTAAACAGGGTGTAGCATACCCGGGTATCGGCCAGGGTGT
>PIVQ01000568.1 GCA_003354055.1 Desulfobacteraceae bacterium
GACTTCCCATAGTCTTTGCAGGCTGCCATGTTTTCGTCATCAGGCGACCAGGTCATTCTCAATCCCTTGTCAAGAATCTTAAACTTTGATTTTTCCAGCCGTTCCAGCATGATTTTTACGGCTTCGCCGCTCCAGCCGTAACTGCCAAAGGCCCCGGCGGCCTTGTTTCTGAATTTCAGCCCCTGGATCTCTTCAAGCAGGGCTGCCACATGGACCAGAATTCCGTTGTTAATGGTTGATGATCCCACAAGGATGGCCTTGGATTTGAAAATTTCCGTTATGGCATCATTCTTATCCGTTTTTGCCAGGTTGAACAGCTTTACCGCTACCTTATCGTCAGCCTCCCTGATGCCTGCGGCAATCTGCTCCGCCATGACCCGGGTGCTGTCCCACATGGTGTCGTAAAGGATGGTGATCTGGTTCTCCTGGTAATTGTCTGCCCATTCAAGGTATTTTTCCACGATCTGTGCCGGGTTGTCCCGCCAGATTATCCCGTGACTGGTGCAGATCATATCCAGAGGCAGGTTGAATCCTAAGACCTCTTTTATCTTTTTGATGACCAAAGGACTGAACGGGGTCAGGATATTGGCATAGTACTTTATGCATTCCTGGAAAAGCTCTGCCTGATCCACCCGGTCGTTGAACATGAACTCCGAAGAATAATGCTGACCAAAGGCGTCATTGCTGAATAGTATTTCATCGGAGCTCAAATAGGCGAACATGGAATCCGGCCAGTGGAGCATGGGGGCTTCAACAAAGGTGAGTGACTTATTATTCCCCAGATCCAGGGTATCTCCGGTTTTAACGATATTGAAGTTCCAGTCCTGGTGATACAGGCCCTTGAGAATCTTTACTCCGTTTTTGGTGCAGTAGATGGGGGTGTCAGGAATGTGGCGCATCAGCTCGGGGAGTGCTCCGCTGTGATCGTTTTCCCCATGAAGGGCAACCACATAATCTATTTTTTTAAGATCAATGGTTTTCGCAAGGTTCTCAACATACTCTTTTGCAAACGGACCCCATACCGTATCGATCAAAGCTGTCTTTTCTTCCTGGATCAGATATGAATTATAGGAAGATCCTCTGTGGGTCGAGTATTCATCTCCGTGGAATTTTCTCAGTTCCCAGTCAATTTTTCCCACCCATTGGACATTGTTTTTTACCGTGAAAGTCATTATTCCTCCTTTATGGTCTCAATGGGATTAATAGCTCTCCCCATTGGGTTGTTTTTTGACGACTATGCCGGAAAAGCCCGGAGAGATCATTGATGTACATCAATAATCCTCTTTTATCTCAGATGCCTTCGCTTTCATTGCTATTTGGTTATTTTATCCCTGCATGGTCAACTATGATTCCATGAGCCCCTTTTTCAAGTTGGGTGCGCATGTCTTGGGGCAGTGTCATTTTTTTATGCTGATCAACACTGACCATGACGTAGACAATTTGGGCAGATGCGATAAGTTTTGAATCGGTGTAATTGTAAAATTCCACTTCCAATGTGTAAGATGTGGTTCCGATTCTGCCGGATTTTATTGTAATGGCAATGATTTCATCAAAATGTGCCGGTGCCTTCCAGTTCAGATTAAGGTTTACCACCTGAAGATCGATGCCGCGGGACAGGATCTCATTGTAATCCCCCCAGATGACCCGCATGAATTCTGTTCCGGCGATATCAATGTAATCTACATACCTTCCGTTAAATACTACTTTTTGTGCATCACATTCAGCGTATCGGACCCGGAGCAAATAACAAAAATCATTATTCAATTGTTTCTATTCCCCATTTAATAGATTACGGACGTTAGAACGTATCCATACCTTATAACCTGAAAATTGGGAAAGCAATGACAATCAGAGAGCATTCAGCCCTGGTTTTAAGGTGGTGCATTCCGAGATACGGAAAACCGTATCATGGTCCCTCAGGGGCGGCCACCGTGAAAAACGATCAAGCTACTCTCCTGCAGAGTTTTACACGTTGCAGCGCTCAGCCCTGAATGCCTTTCTTCTTTTTCATTTTTATGTACCAATCTTCATTACCATAAATATTGTCGGAACAAGCGGGACACATGCCATGGCTGAATTTAGCGTTTGAATGTTTTTGTATATATGATTCGATTTGATTCCAGTATCCTTTGTCATCTCTGATTTTTTTGCAATTTGCACAAATCGGAACCAAGCCGCTGAGTGTTTTAATATTTTCGAGTGCATCCTGAAGATCTGTGATCATTTTTTCCCGTTCTTCTTCTGCCAATTTCCGTTCTGTTATATCTCTGGCTATGCCTTGTGTGCCCATGAATGTCTCTTGAGTTGGACTTTCGGTAGAGTACAATCCTTCTGCGGATACGCTGAAAATTTCAAAAGGAATGCTTATTTGATTTTTCGTCAATAATCTGACTTCAAATGAGCTGGTACGCCGCTCCCCTGTCCTTCTTTCGTTTAATTTGCCTATCGCCTTGGCCTTGTCTTCATCGTAAACTAAATCAATTACCAAATTTCCTAACAGCGTTTCAGGTTGATATCCATATTGCTTCACGGCATCACTGATAAACGTGATTCTGCCATCTGCATCCAACCTATAAATTATATCCGGAACAGTCTTTATAATCGCATCAAGCCTTCTTTCAGATGCTGACAGTTTTTCTTCAGCCTGTTTTCGCACGATGATTTCTTTTTGGAGATCGGCTGTACGTTCTTCGACCAGTGCTTCTAAATGATTACGGTATCGAGCCAACTCTGACTCTTTATTCTTTAGTTCGGTAATGTCCCGGATAGATTCAATGGCGCCCAGGAAACGTCCGTTTTTATCATAAAATGGGGCGGCTGTGGCCCAAACAAATGCACCTTTGCCGTTGAATAATTTTTCTACAAATGCTTCAGCAACAAGGCCGTTTTCTTTCCGTGCAATAGACTCATATAGTTTTAAATCAATGTCTTTTTCTTCTACGAGATCAGCCAAAGTCGGTCTGAGTTTCTCATAAAAAGCCATCGCGTATGCCGTCTTGTCCTTACCAAGAATATCCTCTTTGAGAATGCCGGTTATTTCCTCAAGCGCCTTATTCCAGGCGATAACTTTTTTATTATGATCTATTACGAAAGTCGCATCAGGAAGAAATTCAATGATATTGCTGAGACGGTCCTCACTGTTGCGAAACGCTTCCTCTATTTGTTTGAGTCGGCTAATGTCTCTTACTATCGTTATCTGAGCATTCTCGCCATTATACTTAATTCTACGGGAATGGGTGTTAACAACAGACTTCTTCTTATCTTTTCCAATATGAATATACTCGTTAGAAACTATCTCGTTATTTTGGATGTTTTTTTTAACTTCGTCCAATTCGTCAGGAGGGTGAAGCTCCTGGATTGTCATTTTAAGTAGCTCTTCCCGAGAGTAACCATACTTTTCAGTAGAGGCCTGATTGCAATCGAGAAATGTATTTGGCTCACTTTCTCTGAAAATAAAAACCGGATCAGGTAAATCATGGAACAATAGATTATGCCGTTTATAACTATCCTGCAGTCCATCTTTTGTATTGTTGTCGGAAATAACTTTCTCTAACTCTTTTATTCGTTTTTCCAACTCTTCATATGTTTTTTTAGTCATATCGCATCTTCCTTATTGCACAACGAATTGACATCTGGAACAACTATTTTGCCGTGATTCAAACCCGGTTTGAATCTAACAATTATAAAGCTACGTCTACTCTAAAAATTGATTTGAATTGATTGTAGAATACAACAGGATGGGAGCCAACACAAATTTATTATCAGGGAAAAACTAAAATGAAAGTATCTCAACTCCCGGAGGACAATGATGGTATAACTCATTGGTCGGGCTCGCCTCCCCCCCCCCTCCTGCTGCCGGAACGGTCAACAGGAGGGCAAAGGGAGTCGTGGTGTTAAATTTTAAAAATCCCCATAAGCTGCTTCAGGCTGTTTGCCAGATCTGCAACCGACTCCGCATTGGCCGTCATCCGGGTACTGGAGTCTGCCAGGCCGGATACAGACTGGTTGGTGGAGTCAATATCTTGGTTTACGGTACTGATGGCCATAGCAGAGGAACTCACATTTGAGCTGACCTCTTCGATACCGTCGGAAAGCTGGGAAATATTGCCTGAAATTTCCTGGGTAGTGGCGGTCTGCTCTTCTATGGCAGCGGCAATGGAACCGATAAGGGTGTTGCAGTCATTTATAATGGTGGCCACTTCCTTAACCTTTTGAGCAGAGTCCTGGGTCGCATCCTGGATACGGGTGATTTTTTCATTGATCTCCTGGGCTGCCACCGTAGTCTGACTTGCCAGTTCTTTGATTTCAGAGGCAACAACGGCAAATCCCTTGCCTGCCTCGCCGGCCCGGGCTGCCTCAATGGTTGCGTTTAAGGCCAGAAGGTTGGTCTGTTCGGAAATATCTGTGATGGTTTCGGTGACATTTCCGATTTCATTGGCTGAAATACCCAGGGTCTCAATTTGTTGAGACGTATCCTGAGACACTGCAACCGCGTTTTCGGATATTTCCCTGGCATTGGAAGAATTTTTGCTGATCTCATTGATGGTGGCGCTCATCTCCTCAATGGCGGAGGCAATCATGTTAAGGTTGGCATTGGACTCTTCAACGGCTGCGGCCACGGTCCCCATGCTGGTATCGACCTCGCTTGCGGAACCGGCAATGGCCTGGGTCCGTCCTGAAATGGCTTCGGTCTCTGTGGATACATCCCGGCTAATGGCAAGCATCTGGCCTGAGGATTGATCCACTTTGTCACTGTACTGCCTCGCATCTGTTATGATGGTGCACAGTTTATCCTGAAAGGTGTTGAATGCAGTGGCAAGAGCCCCTATTTCATC
>PIVQ01000569.1 GCA_003354055.1 Desulfobacteraceae bacterium
TTTAATCTGGGGCATGGCTGCGGGTTCGGAAAGACCGATAAGCTCACAGCCCAGCATAGCCATTCGTACACCCACCACCTGGCCCGGGCAGAGATGTCCGTGGGTTTTGGCCGCACCCGCCAGCAAGGTTTCAAAATCTTTCATGGGTTTCCCTTAATTGTTTTTCAGTTTGAGCATGTTTACTATTTGACCTTATGTTAAATCTAACATAAGGTCAACAGAATATATACCGCGCCAAGGGAAAGACGGAAAATCGGAGATGTACGAACCCTTGAAATTTATGTATAAGAGAGGAACAACACCGTAGCCAAGGGTAAAAAATGAAGCTAAGATCAATGCAACTGCTGGTCGATGAAGAGGGTGGTATCATTATGGGGAAGGGACGGATGGATATTTTGGATTCCATTGACCGGACCGGTTCCATCAATAAAACCGCCAAAGAGATGAACATGTCCTATAAATCCGTGTGGAGTAAGATCAAATCCACGGAAAAGCATTTTGGAAAATCCGTGGTTCATGCTGACCGGATAAAGGGTTCCCATCTGACGGATGAGGGCCGGCGCCTGCTTGCGGCCTACCGGGAGCTGAACAAAAGGTGTATGGCGGCGGATGATGCGATCTTTGATGATATTTTCTCCTGAACCCCAAGTTTCGTCTATTCGTTCGCAATAAAAAAAAGGCGCTGCAATATTTTTATTGCAGGCGCCGGTTTTTCATAAACCGATGACAAACGCCTTTTCTCCTTGAATACCAAGCCTTTTCCAGGCCTTGTCCGATACATTACAGCAGGTCTCTTTTTTTTTGTTATTTCCCCTCCTTTATCCTTTTTTAAGAAGATTTCCTTTAAATTTCAGTCTGTTAAAATAAATATTCATACCCGACAAGTCCGTGGCATGGTTATGGCTATATTAGAAACCCCAAAAGGTAAATTTTAATAAACGACAGATCAAATATCCACCGGAGGATTGAATGAGTCAGTATTATCTGTTCCAGGATACAAAAAAATGTATCGGCTGCCGCACCTGTGAGGTCCAGTGCAAGGCAAATAAGAACTTGCCTGCAGGGCCCAAACCCTGCCAGATCATCCAGGTAGGACCCAAAATAATCGCCGACGTACCCAAAATATCCTTTATTTTCATGCCCTGTTTCCATTGTGAAAATCCCTGGTGCGTTTCTGCCTGCCCCACCGGCGCCATGCAGAAAAGGGCCAAAGACGGGATCGTGTTTATTGATAAGGACCTTTGTGTGGGCTGCAAAACCTGTGTCTCCGCCTGCCCCTGGGGTGCCCCCCAGTGGAACCAGGAAACCGGAAAAGTAGAAAAATGTGATTATTGCAAGGATAGGGTTGATGCAGGCCTCAATCCGGCCTGTGTCACTACCTGCACCACCGGATGCCTTAAGTTCGGCAAAGTTGCGGACATGACCCAGATCCGCCGTGAGCGTCATGCCGCGTCCGTGGCATCCTTCGAAAATACCAGTTTTTAAAGGGATCTCAAGGAGACACATGGAAATCTGCCCGGTTAGACAAACCATTCTTTATCTGTCCGATCTTATCGGCCCCAGGGGCCTTGGAGATCCAAGGGGGCAACGGATATCCGAACAGATTCTTGCCCTGGCAGAGGAGATCGCCGAAGGGGCTGCAGGAGACCGTCATCTGGCTGCCATTGATGTCCTGGCTCAAGAGTATGACTATGAGAAAAGCCCTGAGGAGACGCGGGAAGCAGGCAAAATTGTCAAAGGATATCTAAAATATCACAGGGAAGCTTTCTTAAGTCATATTGAAACCCGGAACTGCCCCACCCACGATTGCGGGAAACTGGCTCCCTCTCCATGTCAGATGGCCTGCCCGGCCGGAATTGATATCCCCACTTACCTGGCGCTCATTGCAAGGGGAAAGGATGCCGAGGCCATTGAGGTTATCCGCAGGGATAATCCGCTGCCGTGGGTCTGCGGTCTGATCTGCACCCGGCCGTGTGAGATGATGTGTGTCCGGGCCAGGATTGATACACCGGTTTCCATTAAATTTCTCAAGGCCTTTGCCGCTGAACGGGCGATGTCCGACCGGGCCTATAAAAATCCTGAGCCAAAGCCGGGCAACGGTAAAAAAGTTTGTGTGGTCGGGGCCGGCCCCGGCGGATTGTCCGCGGCCTACTACCTGGCGCTCATGGGATACCAGGTCAGGATCATAGAAGCCCTGCCTATTCCGGGGGGGATGCTCATGGTGGGAATCCCGAGGTACCGTCTGCCCAGGGAGGTCATTGACCGGGAAGTGGCCATGATTGAAGCACTTGGGGTTCAGATTTCCTATAACACCCGTTTCGGGGCTGATGTGACCAAGTCCGAACTTGAAAAAGAGGGCTACGAAGCCTTCTTTATTGCCATTGGCGCCCATAAGGCCTGGGACCTGGGTATAGAAGGGGAAAAGAATTTTCCCAAGGTAATCGAGGCGGTCTCCTTTTTAAAGGATGTGGCACTGGGTGAGCACCATGCGCCGGGGAATCATGTGGTGGTCATCGGCGGCGGCAACGTGGCCATTGATGCGGCACGGACCAGTCTCCGTCTGGGGGCTGAAACGGTTACCATTGCCTACCGCAGGTCACGGAATCAGATGCCTGCAGATATTGAAGAGGTGGAACAGGCTGAGGAAGAGGGAATTGAATTTTCCTTTTTAACCATTCCCAAGACCATTGTAGGTGTTGGAGATGAGATTACGGCCCTGTCCTGTATCAAAGCTGAATTGAAAAAGAAAGAGGGGTCCGACCGGCTGGCACCCGTACCCATTGAAGGCCAGGATTTTGAGATCCATGCAGATGCAGTGATTTCCGCCATCGGCCAATATGTGGATGACGGCGGTATGGAAGCCTTTGAAAAGATGAACTGGACAAAGCGGGGCACCATCGAGGTCAACCACGCAAGCATGGAGACCTCACAGCCGGGAGTCTTTGCTGCCGGGGATGCCGTGTCCGGCCCTGCCACAGTCATCGAAGCCATCGGCGGCGGCAAGCGTGCGGCCGATGCCATTGATCGGTATATAAGGGGGATTCCCCAGCCCAGAATGCCTAAAATTCCAGTCCGGTACAATACCGAGCCTGTGGGAGAAATGTCGGCCAGTCAAAAGATGACCCTTAAATACCCGGAAATGCCCATGCTGAATATGGACCGCCGGAGGACTACCTTTCAACAGGTGGAACTGGGGTATGATGAAGCGTCCGTCCGGAAAGAGGCGGGCCGGTGTCTGCGCTGCGATATCTGTCGCCGCTGCGGCAAATGTGTGGAGGTCTGCAGGGATAAAATGGGAATCAATGCCCTGAAACTTGGGTATCTTGAGTTTGACACCCAGTCCCCCACGGATTTTCGGGCCACGGCTGAAAACTGCATCACCTGTGGTGCCTGTGCGGCCAATTGCGAAAACAAGGCTCTGATCATTGATGAACTGGACGGACAGCGTCGGCTGATGCTCTGCGGAACCATATTGAACAGCCAGGCCATTCAGCACTGTGACGGATGCGGCGCAGAACTCGGATCTGCGGAATATACCCGATTTATTTCCAGAAAAACTGATGCGATCTCACCCACAACTGACAAACGGCTGTTGTGTAATGATTGTCAGCGAAGGAACGGGGCTAAAGTAAATGCACCTGAAGGGCCGTTGCCTTTGGCCTGAGGCGCAGGAAAAAGGAGAGAATATGGAATTTCAAAGAGGGGATAAAATAGAAGTCTTTAAGAAATCCTCAGACGAAGCCTGGGAAGCGTATATGGATGATTTCATCGGCTGCCACGGGTTTATCACGGATCCGGATACCACGGTTAATGATCCCGATGCCCTGATCGAGGTGAGCCTTGAGGGTAAAGGCACCCACAGGTTACCCCAGGACTGTTTGAGACGTCTTGACGATCAGGGATACCCTTTATGATGCAGGTTAAAGATATCCTGGAGAAGGCTCCCGGCCGGTTTTATTCTGTATCAGGAAAGCAGACCATTACAGAGGCCATCCAACAGATGGCAGGGTACAGAGTGTCAGCCCTGGTGGTGATGAACCAAGGACTGGAAAGTGCTGAAGGCATATTCACGGAGCGGGATCTGGTCCGGTGCCACCTGCTCTTTCCTGATCAGGCCATGGACGAAATCGTCATTGAAAAGGTCATGACAACCAAGCTGATCGTGGCTGAACCGGAAGATACCGTGGATGATGCCATGGCCATGATGATCCAGGCTAAAATCCGACATCTTCCCGTGGTAAGGGATAAAAAAGTCGTCAGCCTCATAACCCTGGAAGACCTTGTCAAAGCCCATGTGGGGGCGCTTACCCGGGAGCTTCATTATTTAAAAGATTATATTTCAGATCTTCAGGATGCAGCCCATGATTGAAATTTCCATAAACGGCAACACCATTCAGGCAGAAGAGGGGACTACCATTCTTAAGGCAGCGCGTGACCAGAAAATTGCTATTCCCCATCTCTGCTATCACCCGGCGTTAAAACCATCCGGTTCATGCAAACTCTGCGGGGTAGAGGTGGGCTCTCCTTCGGGAAAGCAGGTCGTCATGCTCTCCTGTATCCTCAAAGTTAAGAACGGGCTTGTCATTAAAACCGAGTCTCCACAGGTTGCGGCCCACCGGGAGAAGGCCTTTAACAAGCTTCTGACCCTGGCTCCGGACTCCCAACGGATCCGGGATCTGGCAGATCAGTTCAACGTACCTGTGCCCCCCCGGCCCAACGGTTGTATCCGTTGTCGCCTCTGTGTGAGGGTCTGTAATGAAATCGTAAAGGCCCGGGCCATAAAAATGGTGAAAACCGACTCCGGCAGCCGGGTGGTACCCGGAGAGGGCAAATG
>PIVQ01000570.1 GCA_003354055.1 Desulfobacteraceae bacterium
AAGGGACGTTTCTTTTTGGGAGAGCCAGGTTTTGCAACCAGAAACCTGTCAGACAGACATAGCTTGATTTGGTATACTGCATCCGGGTCCCTCTTGGCAGCCAATTGGTAAAAAAGAAGTCTGAGCCGCTCTCCTTTGTATTGGTTGATCTTTTTGGCGATATCTTTATATCTATCAATCATGTTTTTGTTGGTGTCAAGCTCCAATTGATCTTCATACAATTCCCCCCAGGTGTTTACCGCTAAAAATTCCACCCGGGCAAAGCCTGTTGAGGGATTTGGGCTGACCAGAAGAATCATGAGTTTAACCCATTGGGGATCGTGCTCAAACCCGTCTTCTGACAAGGGTTTTACCGGTTGCAGGACCAAATAAAGGGCATCTGCGGAAACCGCCTCGTCACGGCTTTCAAACAGGGTGGATTTTACATCCACTTTCATAGTGGCCTTATGCCTTTGGTAAAGACTATTTTCAATGATCCATCCAATCAACCCCAAAAAGGTTCGGGAGCGATACAGTGTTATTTCTTCCGATCCCCCCGGAGCGTATGCCGTCAGTTCCCAACCTTTGAATTTTTTCTCCCTGAAAAGAAAAAATTCAAAGGAATGCCGGGTCAGATATGTTGAGCATTCCCGAATTTTGTTCTTGGATGAATTCAGGCGCTCCCGGGTTTTGTGGATTAGAATTTTCAGATTTCTCTGATCGGTCTTGGTAAGTCCTGTATAGGCCTGCGACGCATCCTTGTTAACCTGAGTATACATCTGGGACAGGCGTTTGACAAAGGTTTGTTCAAGCAGCCTTTTTTCTCCTTCAGCCCAGCTGGGGTAGGACAGCAGCTTTTTTATCTGCGTCGGGGTAAGGTTCCAGCTTCTGATGTACCGGTCCAATAGTTGTTTTTTGGGTGACCCCGGCTCTGGAGGGCGGACCATTGGATATTCGCAAAGACGGAAAAAGATGGCGTTTTTAATCAGATTCAGGCTGCTCGGGGCATGGGTTTCATGGAAGGCGATGACACGGTCAAACAGGATTTTATAGGGATCAGCCCTGTAGTCGTCAATACCTGCCTCTGGGAAACCTGCCTTAATTTCGTCGCAGAGCAGACCGGATTGTTCCCGGCTGCCGTATCTGTGGGACATGATCATGGTGGCTTTGATCAGGGCCTTTACCGGGTCCTGCCTGGACTTGCAGATATGCCATAAGATTCCCCTTAATACATCCTGTTTTTCAGGGGTTTCGATTTTTCCCAAATCAATGAAATCCCGGCAGGTGGATGTAAGGCCTTCCATCTGAGAAATGCTCTTGACCAGTGCCCCGTACGTCCCTTTTTTAATATTTGCCGGTAATATTGTCCAGATGGGTATTTTACCGGCAATCATTAGAAATGTTCTGTAGAATTCTTCTTTGAGAAATAGCTTTGGGGCGGTCAGGGTCTCCCTCTTATTAAACCCGGCATAACAGTCTTTTCGGATATCTGCCTGGTCCATGATAAAAAAAGTGACCTCCTGGTCAAATTCTTCTCTGGAAAATTTAATAATGTGGTCCAGTTTCTTTTCAAAGTTGTAATACCGCTGTTCAGTGAATTTCGTTTTGTCGATAATCACCCAATAATCAAAATCCGATTGGGAGGACTGGGTAAATGTGCCCAGGGAGCCGATATGGTATAACCCCAGAACGCATGGATTTTCGTTAGCTTTTGCTTTGGTATCCGTATCCGGAACATTCCCCTGTTTTATTCCTTCTTTGTAAAACCCAGAGTCCTCGAAGTTAAATATACCATGGGCGTCGGGGGCATCAGGAACAAAGCCCGGAACATCGGGCAGGTTCACATGGATGAGGAAGGGAATCTGAATGAACAATGATAGTTTGGGACCGGATAGATAGCGCAGGGCTTCACGCATCCGCACCACATTATAGCTTGAAAATGCGGACTTCATCTGAATGATTTTGCGCTTAAGGGTCTGTTCCTGGTCTGTTGTCTGGCTCATGGCCGTCCTGGTTTCAATCTTTTTTGTTTTTATTGATGCCGCTTTACTGTCGGGTTTTTTAAAATTAATTGAAAAACTTAGGCAAACCGTCTAAGATATACCCTGTATTATACGAAGGAACCTTCACTATTTTCAAGCATGTTTTAAAATGGAGTGTGAATGGGCGATTCTGATTCCCCCCATGCCGGTATCGATCTGGATACCATTAGCGTTAAAGACCTGATTGCCGAAGCAGGTAATCATTCCGAGGGAGAAGTTCGTTCCGATCCTAAGGATTACAGAATTTTTGTAAATTCCATCATTAAGAAAATGAAAGGTCAGGATACGTTTATATCCTTTTCACACCACATCGGCAATGTGAATCAAATTTTGACCATGAAGTATTCTTCCGCCGATGATATCGCCCGGGTACTCCTTAAGGATATGGCTTTGACCGCCCAGGTCCTCAAACTGGTGAATTCCTCTTATTATCGTCAGTTTTCCCGCAAAGGAATTTCAACCATTTCAGAGGCCATGATTATCCTGGGAACAAACGAGGTTCGCCAGATAGCAGCCAGTCTTAAAGTTTACGAAATGATGAAAGACCTTGCCAATTCGGATATTCTCAAGGAAAAAACTTTAAAAGGCCTCCAGCGCAGCATCATGGCCAGGCAAATTACCAAAGAACGGGGAAACCTGGCGTCAGATACGCTCCAGATTTCAGCCATGGTTTATGAGTTGGGAGAATATCTGGTGGCCCTGTTTGATCCCCAAACCTATATTCAGGTTGAGATTGCCATGGAGGACAGGAGTATCTCAAAAGCTGAGGCAGCAAAGGCCATTATGGGACTGTCTTATTCTGATCTGGGTCGGATCATGGCCTTGAAATTGAACCTGCCCGAGGATATTGTCCAGTCCATGCGGCCAGTGACCCAACTTAAGCGGAAGAATGGTGCAGCCCTGACTGAAAAAGAGGAACAACGATATCTGTGTGCCTTTATTCAGGAACTCTGTGATATTTCCGTGGGTGATGATGACGAATATGACCAGGCTGCTTCCATAACCGACAAGTACCGGGAACTTCTGAAATTCGATATGAGAAAGGCCGTGGCCCTTGTGAAGATGTCCCGGGAGAAAACGGAGCGCCATGCCGAACTTCTGGATATTGAGCCGGGCGCCGGCAAACGGGTAAAAAGTACCACAGGCGTTAAAAATAAAAAAGTCCTTGATGAAGGTATGAATCAGCTTAAGGATGCCCTGAAGCGGGAATTAAGCATTCATGAAATTTTCACCCGGCTGGTGGAAACCATGGATAATAGTTTTTATTTTAACCAGACCATTCTCAGCATTAAAAAGAAACAGACCAATACAATGGAACCCCGATTTGTCAGGGGGCCGGTCAGCCCAAAAGAGATCTCTCCGGCCCTGGCCTTTACAATCGAACCCAAGCCTGATCTTTTTAACAACGCCATTGAGCAGAAAAGTGATATCATTGTCCGTGACATCCAGAAAGAGGCCTATAAGAAGCAGATTCCATCGTGGTATATGAACCGTGTAAGCAAATTGACCAAGGCCAGGGGCTTTGCTGTTCTTCCTGTGTTTGTGGACAATAAAATTTTGGCCATGATCTATGCGGACTGGGATGACAGCGCTCCTGATATTAACCAGAAAACCATTGAGTATCTAAGGGTTTTCAGGGAATTGATGATCAAGACCTTTACCCTCCATTCTCGATAGAAATCTTTTATCATTTTAAAATCCCTTGAGCAGTTGATCCGCTTTTCTGTGAATGAAGACGTGGCAACTCCCGTAATACCGAATATGAGAAAGACGATTGCCAGGGTGGTACCAATTTTTTAATCGAAGTGACACGATTGATCTTTTTCAGGTCTTGGGTCGCGCAAAAATGGATTTCGCAAATTATCGATCGCTATAGTGCGATTTGACCAAAAAACAACCCTTTTTTTGTTTTTAATCGCTATGGTAGTGGTTGGATTTCTGTTGAAATGTAAGGCCCCCTTATGGTATCCGGCTCTAAATATTAAATAATATGTTGACAGAGAATTTTTTTTTATATTAAGTGGTTAGTTGCTTCACCTGTTTATCAAGATATTTTTGTTCCGGATTTCAATATCGGAACTTCGTATTCAATAACGTCATCTTGTTAATGCTTAATGTGAAAAGGAGAGGTCGTCCCATGGAAATGAGATTTTCAAAGTCGAATGATGCTCTAGGAACTAAAAATCGTGGAAATGCCTGTGAATCAAGTCTTTGTACTCTGTGCAGAGCAGACTGCAAAGGAAAGTGCGAAACCTGGCTGTCCAGTATGGTGGGCAGGAAATTATTATATCCCAGAAGTTTCGGCCTTGTTACTGCCGGTGCCAATAATACCACCCATGTGGGGGTCTCCTATAATTCCCTGAGAATTCAGGGGTATGCCTATGGCGCTCAGGGTGTCACCGGTGATTTAACCAACAGCCCTGACGATTGTATTTTCCCCAATGTCAGCCTTGAGACTTCCTTTGGAAAACACCGGAAAACAAAGGTGCGTATGCCATTGATGACAGGCGCATTGGGCTCTACCTTTATTGCTGAAAAATATTGGGATTCCTTTGCCATCGGCGGTGCGCTTATCGGTATTCCCGTCGTCATCGGAGAAAATGTGGTTGGCGTGGATCGTAACTCTCAGATCGGGGGCGGCGATATCAAACGGGGAAAGATAAAGAGTGCCCCTGAACTGGACCGGCGTATTGAAACCTATCTGCGGTATTATGACGGATACGGAGCCATTATTGTCCAGCTTAACGTGGAAGACACAAGAAACGGCGTGGCCGAGTATGTGGTGGATAAATACGGAGACAAATG
>PIVQ01000571.1 GCA_003354055.1 Desulfobacteraceae bacterium
CGATGCCAACAACAATGCCGGAGATGATACCATATCCTTTGACGCAGCACTGTCAGGTGATCTGAATCTTTCAAGCATGCTGCCGGTATTTTCCGACACCGGCACCGATACCACCTTTGAAAATGCCGGGGACATCAACCTGATTTTTGATGCAGGATCTGCTTCGGGAGGAAATGCAACACAGTTATACGCACTGAAAGTTGGAAACAATGTAACTGTGGCCGGCGATCTGCCCGGGAGCGTATCATTTACCACTACCGGAGACTATGCTTCGGTCATCAGTACGGAAACATCCGGCAGTCAAAGATCCATTATATTGAGCAACGGATTGTCCGGCACGGTATCCGGCAGTTTCGGGTCCGGCGGCTGGGGACTTGTCGCCATTGATGACATTACGCTTGGCAACTCCCTGTCCGGCACCGTGAACATCACCACCACCGAGAACATCGCTAAAGGTCTGTATACCGAAAATGGTGATCTGACCATCAATGGCGATCTGTCCGGGAATGTAACGGCCACGGCAGGAACCAATGCGGCTTACGGTCTGCAAGTAAAAGATGACCTGACCATCAACGGCGATCTGTCCGGGTCGGTCACTGCCGAAGCAAAAACCGCTGAAACGGCTTACGGCCTGTGGGCTTCCGGTGATTCTCTGTCTGTCACAGGCGCCCTGTCCGGTACCGTAACCGCCAAAGCAGCTACTTCTTCCGCCTATGGCCTGTCTGCCGGTCAAGGTCTGACCATCGGGGGGGATCTGTCCGGTGATGTCTTAGCCGAAGCCGGAACCCATACCGCTTACGGTATGAAATCAAATGACAATCTTGAAATCACCGGCAACCTGTCCGGCAGTGTTACAGCCACTGCCGGGACCGATGACGCCTATGGCCTAAGAGCCGGTAATGACTTGACCATCAACGGCGATCTGTCCGGTTCGGTGACGGCAACCGCCGAAACCGATACCGCTGTCGGGCTTCTATCCATAGACAACATGATCCTTGGGGCCGGTATCACAGGTTCTGTTACGGCGACCGCCGGATCCCACACGGCTAAAGGCCTGTCTTCATTAGGCACCTTGGACAACGGTGCCGGCGGGGCCGCAGATATAACAGGTTCCGTGACAGCCGAGGCAGCAGGGCTGGCTGTGGCCGTGGGTGTGGAGGAAGGCATGAACATCAATGTCACGGGCACCTTGTCGGCGACAGATACGACAGGATCTGGAGAGGCGTATGCTGTTGCAGCAGGACAGTCTGACGGATCAGGCGGCTGGGTAGCAGGCGGTAACTACAATGATACAGTGGTGTTCGGAAACGGTGCAACCATCACGGGACAGGTGGCGCTTGGGGGTGGAACCAACACCCTTACCCTGGACGGTAGCGGAACCCTTTCGGGCGCAGTCAGCAGCATTACCGATATGAGCAAAACAGGTGCCGGAACCTGGACCACCACCGGCAAAATCGATACCTTCAACCTGACGGTTAGCGCAGGCACCCTGTCCGTGGATCCGGACACCGCCCATGTGGTAGGCAACAACATGACCGTTGATGCCGGCAGTACGGTAACCACCGAGATTCGCCAGACAGAGGGCCCCATCTTTAAGGTGACAAATACCGCCACCAACAACGGAGAGATACAATTTGAGATGAAAACCTTTGCCCCGGCCGGAACTCCTTTTACGGTATTGTCCTCCGGCGGGCTTGCCGGGGCCGGCACCTATACCGTTGACAACCCGTTTCTATCAGTGGCTGAAAATGGGAATAATATTGAGATCACCAAACAGGCCTATGCAGACCGCTCTCTGAACAGCGCCAACACAAAATCCCTGGCCGTTGCCTTGGATACCGAGAGCAGCTCTGCCACGGGCGACATGGCAGAGTTGCTGACCGAAATAGACCAGGCCTCAACCCTGACTGAGTTCAATGATTGCATGGATGAACTATTGGCAAACGAAGGGTTCTCCGCCATGAGTATGGATACGTCACAGCTTTTTGCTCTGGCTGCCCAGACACGTATGGCAGGAGTCCGTTCTAACCGGAACGCAGTTGCCGGCAGATTTAACAAACAAAATTTTATGGATCCGGATGATCCGTCCACCTGGCCCCTGCTGGCATATACCGGTGATATTACAGAATTAATTGACCGAAGACCCGTGGATATAAACAGACCCAATGCGGTTTACTTGCGAGCCCTGGGAAAATCCGGGAGTCTCGATTCCCATGATGGGTATGACGGGTATGATTATGAAACCCACGGCCTTACCGGCGGCTGGGACCGGATTATAGGCGGGGAATTTTTGGCCGGCATCAGCTTCGGGTATGCAAAAAATGAAGTGGAATACCTGGATACGGGAAAGAGCAATGCAGATATGGAAAGCTTTAACACGGGGTGTTATGGGACCTGGTTCGGACAAAACTGGTACCTTGAGGCAACACTGTCCGGGGCCTACAACAAATCCGATACCAATAGGAACATCGTCTTTTTAGGCAGTACGGCCAAATCGGATGCCCAAGGGTATACCCTGTCCGGGAAAATGGACTACAGCTATAGGTTCGCATATGGATCAACAGGGTTTGCGCCCCTTATTTCCACCGAATACACGCAGTTTTACCAGAACAGCTACACAGAAACAGGCGCCGGTGTCGCCAATTTGTCCGTGGACTCCCTGACAAATAATTCCCTGCAGACCGGCCTCGGCATCAAGTTGGATCACCGATGGCGAATCGGTCAGGCGACTATTATTCCTGAAATATCAGCCATGTGGATGCACGAATTCATCAATAGGGAGCGCCAATACAACGTGACGATGTCAAATGCTCCGGGTACGGTGTTCTCCCAGACCATGGCTGCGGCTGAAGAAGATTCCGTCAGGTTTGGCACCGGCATCACAGCAAACCACAGATCCGGCCTCTCCCTATCCGTTCAATACCAGGGAGAGCTGGAAAAGTACGCAAAAAGCCACAGCCTGTCCGGTGAGCTGCTATGGTTATTTTAACATATATTTTTTGTGTGTTCTGATCCAACAATTCGCAGACCGAGCAGGTGCAAGCAGTGCATCAAAGAAAATAAATATTTTAAACTTCGTGTATAAATTAAACTGTGCATTCGGTATAGTGCGTTATGATTTTTATTGATAAATTAAATAAATATTTTATTGTCCTCATTCTGATTTTATGGGGCATCCTGGCTTCTGCCACAGCCGCGGCAGAACCTGCCAAAGCCAAACTGGTTCAATCTGTCATGTGTGAAGCCATTGAAAATTTTAAGCCGGTCAGCCCGTCTGTGGTATTTTCAATATCTCAGGGGGAAGTGTTTTGTTATTCCAGTTTTGATCCGGTTTATGAAAAAACCCATATTTTTCATAAGTGGTATAAAATGGACAAACTGATTTTTACTATGAAATTGACACTAACTCCGCCCAAATGGGCAAGTTTCAGCCGGGTACAGATCCGGGAAGCGGATAAGGGCCCCTGGCGGGTTGAAATCAGGGATGCAGACAATACCTTGTTAAAAACCTTACGATTCAGCATGGCGGATTGATTCATAATGGAATCTATTTTTTATCTATTCGCAGGATTCCGTTGGCAGGATGCGTTGGATATCCTGCTGAACGCCTATATTTTATTTCGGCTTTATATCCTTTTCAGGGGAACCAATGTTTTCAGAGGGCTTATGGCCATCTGTATTTTATGGGCGGTAAGTCAGGCTTCGCAAACCCTGGGTCTGATCGTTACAAATTGGGCGATGCAGGGTGTGATTGCCGTGGCAGCCCTGATTATTATCATTGTTTTTCGAAATGAAATTTCAGGCGTTCTACAAACCAAAAATTTCAAATCAATTTTGTGGGGAATACCACGGTACCAGTTAAACACCCCGGTGCAGATCATTGCGCAAAGTGTTTTTGAGCTGGCGCAAAGAAAAATCGGTGCATTGATTGTTTTACCGGTAAAGCAGGGAGTGGACAGTGTTGTCCAGGCAGGAACACCCATTGAGGGCAAATTGTCACAGAAACTGCTTGTGAGTATTTTCTGGCCGGATAATCCCATGCACGACGGGGCTGTCATTATACAAGGAGATCGGATCAAGGGGGCAGGCGCCATACTTCCCCTGTCAAAAAGAGAGGATCTTCCGTCATTTTTCGGAACGCGTCACAGAGCGGCAGCCGGAGTAACGGAACGCACGGATGCATTGGTAATTGTCGTCTCCGAAGAGCGGGGAGATATAACCGCATTCAAAGAAAACGATATCCATGCGATACAAAACCGGTCTGACCTTGAGACATTGCTCCAGAAGAATGCAGGAGATGACTCCGATACAAAAGGATTAATGAATCAGGCCATGGAATTGGTCACAGCCGGTTTGATCTGTCTAGCGTGTGTTGCCGGGATATGGGCCAGTTTTTCAAAGGGGATGGAAACCCTGGCGGAACATGAGATTCCTGTGGAGTTTATCAATCCGGATCAAAAAATGGAGATCATCTCCTCCTCTGCTTCCAATGTCAAACTTTTGATCAGCGGAGCAAGACCGTTAATTAAAGCTATAAAGCCGGAACAGATCAATATCAAGTTGAACCTTTCTCAATCTTCCGTGGGAGTTAACAAGCTTACCATTACCCGGAAAGATATCCTTCTTCCGCCGGGAATCAGTCTAAAGAAAATCGAACCTTCCGAACTTGCAATTACTCTGGATACCCTGGTTGAAAAAAAGCTTTTTATTCAACCCCACTGGACAGGCAAACTTGCTAAAAATCTTGTTATGAAGCAGGCAACGCCTGTGCCTGAAACGATCAGGGTTAAAGGTGGGGGCCTGGCGCTTAAAGATATTCACA
>PIVQ01000052.1 GCA_003354055.1 Desulfobacteraceae bacterium
TGCCGGGCTTACCAGGGACCCTTATATACTGAGATCCGAGGCAACACCGTCTATAACAACACCGGCCATGGGATTGAGGTAACAAGATCATACAACAGCATACACCCGGTGATCACTCTCAACACCGTATACGACAATAACGGCAAGGGTATCCAATTTGCCGGAGACCAACGGCCAAGTATGGTATGGAATAATATCTATTTCAACACGGAAGAGGATGTATACAACAACTCAGCCGTTCCCATTGATGCCAGGTACAACTTCTGGGGCAACAACACTACGGCACTTCTGGATGATTCAGAACTGTATCACGCCATATCCGTTATCCATGATATTTTTGACGACAACACCAGGGGAAAGGTGAACTATTTCGAATACCGGGACCAGGAGATTGATACCACTGCTCCGGTCATCTCCAGGATTATCACCCCTGTCACCGGCGCTCATCCCATGGACGACACCTTTGTCATCTCGGGGATTGCCCATGCCGAAGGCGGCATTAAACAGGTTGAAGTCAGCCTGAATGACGGGCTAACCTGGCATGAGGCTCAATTTGATTCCAGATATACCGGCAAGACTGTCTGGTCTTATACCATAACAGAACCGTCAGCAGGCCAGTATTCCATTAAAACGAGGGCTGTTGATCTTCAGGGCAATGTTGAAACACCTGCTGATCCGGTTTCCGTCACCATCGACCCTACAGAAATCACCAAGTCAGGCACCTTGTTTGCCGATGAAACCTGGTCCGGCACGATCCGCATCCAGGGAGATGTCACCATCCCGGAAGGGATTACCCTAACCATCCTGCCCGGCTCAACCATAGAATTTCCGGCCTACTTTGATGCCATGTTCGGCGGAAACGATACCTCACGCTCCGAACTCATCGTTCATGGGGCGCTTTTTGCCGAAGGAACATCCGAATCTCCCATCTCGTTTACCTCAGCCAGAGATACGGGTGCTGGTCCTGATGACTGGGCCGGGATACGCTCTGACGGCACCGTTCGCATCAAATATGCGACTATCGAATATGCGACACTTGGTGTGGACGCCCAGATTCATCAGGATACGGAACAGGTCCGCATTGAAAACTCTACCCTCCGTCATATTGCAGGCAATGCCGTCAGCGTCTTTGCCGACAACAGCATCGACGTCCCCGTCACAATCAGCCACAATACCATCAACGATTACGGAGACAAGGGAATCTACGCCAGGGCTTATACCGGCACCACGACCCTTAGAACCGACATCTGCGGCAACACCATCTACAATACGGGTAATTACGGTATTTACTGCCATGCGGACGGCGGATCCGGGGACCCGGTCATTCAGGGAACGATATGCAACAACACCATTTCCTTTCAAAATGATTCAGGCATCTACCTCTATGCCTCCAGCACCGGAAAGACAGATGTCACCATAGAAAACAATAACGTTGACAATACCGCTGCCGGTATCAGTTTAAACTATGCGACCAGTGATCCTGCATCAGCCGTGACCGTAAACGGCAATACGGTGAATACCAGCACGGACGGTATCTTGCTCACTGCCAATAATTCAGATATTTCCCCCAGGCTCACGAATAACATTGTCCATAATAATACCGGAAACGGTATCCAATGCGGCTATACCAACATCAATGCCCACCAGGTGGTTCCTTATTTTGAAGGCAACCAGGTATACGATAACCAGGCAAACGGAATCATTTTCCAGGCCACTCAGCCGGTAACGCTGTTGAACAACAGCCTTTACGGCAACTCAGGCCATGACCTGTTCAACGACAGCGACCAGACGGTCACCGCCCAAAACAACTGGTGGGGTGTCAGTACCACCAATGAAATGAATACAAAGCCCTTTCCCGCCGACATCTACGGGATCTATGATGCCTTTGACGATGCATCATTAGGATCGGTGGACTACGCCAACTGGTTAAATGCATTTGATGCTCCCAATGCCCCGACCCTTGATCCGGTCTCCACCCCCGTAACCCTGTCGGAACAGACCCTGTCAGGCACCAAGGACTCAGGATCCGCAGTTGTGTTAAACGGTTCCATCATCGTTCCCGCCGACGATCTTGAGGTATGGTCTTACAATCTGGCCCTGGCAGAGGGGATGAATTCCATCACTCTTTACTCCCGCAACAGCGACGGCATGATCAGCTCCGCCGTTAATTCAAGGATCACAAAAGACACAACCGCCCCGGCAATTTTTTCATCATCACCGGCCCATCAGTCCCGGATGAGACATGAAATTTCCGCAGTCGAAATCACCCTGATTGAACAAGGCACGTCAATAGACACCACCGCGACCCTTTCCAATGCAGGCCTTACAGACGGAAGCGGCCAGGGTATTTCAGGCCAGTGGACCATAAACAGTCCCCGGATCCTGTTTACCCCGGACCAGCCTCTGGGCACGGGGGACTATACCCTGACCGTTTATCCGGCAGACACCCCTCTGGGCAATACCCGGACTTCGACTCTGACTTTCAGCATTGACCTGTCACCACCGGACCAGCCGTCCCTGAACCCTGTGACAAGCCCCGTGTCAGACCAGTCGCAAACCCTGTCCGGCACCAAAGAAGCCGGTACGGCCATCTGGCTTGATAATACTGAAATCATTCCCCATGACGATCTTACGGAGTGGTCCTACGTGCTGCCCCTGGAAGAGGGGACCAACACCCACACCATCCACGCCAGGGACCTCGCCGGTAATACCAGCGGCACCGTGAGTATTTCCATCGTCTCGGACCGCACACCGCCGGTCCTGGCAGGCACCAGCCCTGCAAACAATGCATTTATCAAAACCAGTCCACAAGCCATCACGCTTCTTTTTGATGATGCCCTGACGTCACTGGATCCTTCCCCCACCCTGGCCACAGGCGCTGTTAAAAATTCATCCGGCCAGACTGTCCCAGGTTCCTGGACCGTTGAAAACGGCGACACAGCCGTATTTACCCCGTCATCGGCCCTGGCTCAGGATACCTACACCGTCACCCTCACCGCCCATGACCGGGCCGGTAATACCAGTGCCGCAACTTTTTCCTTCACCTTTGACAATACACCGCCCGCAGCTCCGGTGCTGTTCCCTGTGCAAAGTCCCACCAATTTTTCCGTCCAGACCCTGTCGGGTAACAAGGAAACCAATACAGCCATCTGGCTCAACGGCAAAGAAGTCGTTCCCCTGAACATCGAGACATCCTGGTCTTACCAGATCACCCTGATCCAGGGAACGAACAGCCTTGTCCTTCTGGCCCGGGATGCCGCAGGCAACCTGAGCCCTGAAGTGACAGATTCGATTATCTATGATGAAACAGCCCCTCTGCCGGTCACCAATCTGGCAGCAGACGGCAACCACACCGGCAGCATGGTCAGCCTTGACTGGACCGGCTACCAGGAAGCCATCCAGGGGGATGTGGAATCCTACAGGGTTTACGCCTCCCCGGCCCTGTTCACCCAGGTGTCAGAGCTGTCTCCTGTGGGTGTTGTACAGGCCGGCACCTATACCTATACGGTACAGGACCTGACCAAAAACACCCTTTACTATTTTGCCGTTGTGGCCGTTGATACCAAGGGCAATGCCAACAATTCCGTCACGCCCATCTCAGCCGTTCCTTCGGATATTGTACCTCCGGACGAGGTCGCCAACCTCCAATGCACCTCTTTTAAAGACCGGCTGGTATTTACCTGGGACCTGCCCCCGGAGAACAATGAAGACCTGACGGGATTCAAAATCACCATAGGCGCGGAAGACACGACCCTGCCACCGGGACAGACCAGTTATGAACTTACCGCCCTGCCTCCGGCAACCGGGTATCTTCTTAAAATATCCACCGTTGATGCAGACGAAAACCAGTCCTCAGGCCTCTCCCTTACCGGTGTGACCTGGCTGCCCAATCCCGAAGGACTGACAGGTATTCCCTACAGCGGTTATGCCACTCTGGCCTGGGCGCCGCCCGCCCAGTCCCAATACGTCAAGCACTATGCCGTATATGCCTCTGAAAGCGAATTTTCAACGGTCGAAGGCATGTCACCGGTTCTGACCACCCCGCAGGCTTCCGCCAATGTGGCAGGTCTTACGGACAGCCGCGGCTATTACTTTGCCGTTACCACCGTTAATATTTCAGACGGGGAAGACAAGACCGCCGCCACGATTTTCGTTACACCCGAGGCAGATATAGAAGGCCCGGAAATCACAAACGTCAAGCTGGACGGAACCGCCCTGACACAGGGGGCGGCCGTCACCACCCCGGCCATCTTTACCTGTGAAGCAAATGATCCCGCAGGGGTTAACCGGGTGGAATTCGCCATCGACGGCAACACCATTTCCAGGGACTACACCGCCGTATTTGCAGCAGACTGGAACATCCTTCTTGCCACAGACGGTCCCCACACCCTGACCATTACGGCCTATGACACGCTGACCAACAGCAGTTCGGTGGAATTTCCCCTGACCGTTGCCCTGGCCGTGCCCCAGGCCCCGGTAATTACAGCTCCGGAAAACAGTTCAACCACCAACCAGACCGAGGTTACCGTAACCGGCCAGGCCGAGGTCAATACCCGGGTAATGCTTTACAATAACGATGTACAGGCCGGGGACTTGCTTGATGTGGATAGTGAAGGCAATTTTTCCACCACCGTAAGCCTGACTGACGGCGAGAACCGCCTTAAGGCCTCTGCGACCAACAGGGCAGGTACCGGTTCCTTCAGCCCAGAAGTCCTTATCAGTCTGGATACGGCCATCCCGGATCCCCCCCACAACCTCACAGCCCAGGCAAGGCCCTCGGGTCAGATCCGTCTGCTCTGGCAGGCTCCCCTGGGAACGGCAGACGTTGAAGGCTACCATATTTACCGCAGCCAGGCCTCATTCACGGCCCCGGCTCAGGCGGAAAAACTGACAGCCGAGCCTGTTACCTCAAAATCTTACACAGACCTGCCTGCAGATGAAAACGTCTGGTATTACCGGGTTTCCACGGTTGACCAGGCCGAAAATGAAAGTACTCTGTCCCAGGAGGCCGTGATTCAATCCGACCAGACCCTGCCCGGGGCCCTGTCCATTGAATATGACCCGCAGGGAAGTTTTGATCCGGTATCGGGCCGCATGGCCCCAGGCCGTGTCAATATCCTGGTAAGTGTCAGCGAAGAGCTGTCCGCCCTTCCCTTTCTCACAATAACACCCCTGGGCGGCAATCCTATCAGTGTGGAATTGACCCAAGACGCCGACCTCACATACACGGGCTGGTTTGACATCAGCACCACCACCCCGTCCGGAACGGCCTATGCTGTATTCTCCGCCATGGACCTTGCCGGAAACCGGGGCACGCAGATCGATACAGGCACGTCCATTCTTCTGGATACCGACGGCCCGGCCCTCACCCGCCTGTCCGTGATACCGGAAGATCCCATTCAGAACGATCCCCTTGCCCCGTCTCTGATCACCGTGACCTTCGGCCTGAACGAGGCAGTAAAGCCGGATACTCAGCCCTCCCTTTCATACATTCTTTCCGGTCCGGACCGGGAACCTACTGCCATCAGCCAGATCACCAATCTGACACCCCAGGACAACGATGTCCAGACCTGGCAGGCCCTGTTTACCTTACCGGCGGATGCTGGTCAGACAGACCCTGAAACCCTTTCCTTTGCCTTTGCAGCAACAGATGACCTGGATAACTCAGACGGCGGCATCACTGCCTCCAATCAATTCCAGGTATACCAGGGCGACCTACCGCCTTTGCCCGTTCCCGAGGGATTAAACGGCAAAGCCCTGCCCGGCGGCCAGGTTTACCTGACCTGGGATATGGTGGAAGACGCCACGGGTTACAATCTTTACAGACAGACACCTGATACCGACACCCTGGAGTTCCTTACCCGGGTCAACGACGATTTAATATACACAGACACCACTGCCACGGACGGCGCCTATCTTTATGCCGCGGCATCATTGCGCCTGGACAACGGCCAGGAAGCCGTATCCGGCCAAAGTCCGGCCATAACGGTCAATACCGATGCCACCGCACCTGAGGCTCCCTCCGGCCTGAATCTGGAGCTGGTCTCCCGGGGCATCCGCTGCACCTGGCAGGCCCCGGCCTATACGGAATCCGTCACCTACAACCTATACCGCGACAATGCCGCAGAAATCCTTTCCGTACAGGGTCTTACCCCGCTGGCCACGGGACTCACGGTCACGGACCTGGTGGATCCCACACCATCACCCACCGAGCATTGCTATGTGGTAACAGCCGTGGACAAGACAGGCAATGAAAGCGTCCCGTCAAATTCTTTTTACCTCAACTTTGACCTGCTGCCCATCGCCGGATTAACCGTAGTTCAGGAAAACAATGAAAAGCCGGTGATATCCTGGAGCCATCCCTCGCCTGATCTGCTGAGGTACGAGATCAGCGTAACTGCAAGCGGCAAGGAAGTTCTGGCCACAAGCGTTCTGCCGGACACCCCGGCCTTTATCGACCAGGGGTATACCGGAGGTGGGAGAACCTACACCATCACGGCCGTGGATCAGGACGCAGCACTAAGCATGGGCCGCTCCATCACCCTGCCCGAACTTGAGTTTGTATTGGAATCCCCTGTAATGAAACGGGGTGTCATGAACCAGGTCAACGTGCAGGTGACCAACCTGTCCGATACGGCCTTAAGCAATTTCACCGCCGGCATCACCGTCAACAGTAGAGAGCACACCTCAACACCCCTTACCCTTGGGGCCGATGCCGCAGAGACCATTTCCGTAATTGTGGGCGGATACAAGGATCTTACAGACTTTCAGCCGGCCACGGTTCAGATCATCACCATCCCCAACCCGGGAGAGGAAATCCGCATCATCCGCAGCCATACCCTGGAAACAGAGGATGCCATGCTCAAACTGACCATGTATAACGATCCCTTTATCAGGGGCGGCCTTGGCAGGGTATGGTTTGAACTGGAGAATACAGGAGCCGCAGAGATCGAAATCATCACCGCTGAAAACAGCGGTTCAGCACCGGGCCAGGCGATACTTTACCTGGTGGACACCACGGACAACGTGCTCTCAACCGCTGCCCTTAAACAGGCTTTGGGAGACAAGGTCCTGACCCTGTCCAACAAAAAGACCGTTGCAAGGATCCCTGCAGGGGAACGTTTCACTTCAGTTCCTGTGGATATTTTTGTCCCGGCCAATGCCCCGGAGCAGGTCATTGTCCGCCTTGACATATCCAACATTTATTATCATCTGGGCCAGACCGATGAAATCACCATGGACGGCCTGTCCACCCGTCAGCAGATCAGCCTGACCGACACCTCCTATTACGGAGAAATCCTGTCCACCCTGCCGGAAGTTTCCAAAGGCGACCAGGACATCATCATCACTGGCCGGGCCTTGGACAGGGCAACTGAATCCCCGTTGTCAGACGCCCCCCTGAACTTGATCATCACCGTCAACGGATTTGAACGCAAAATCCAGGTGGAAACCATTGCAGACGGCACCTTTACCCATACCTTTGAACCGTTAGAAAACGAGGCAGGCATCTTCCATGTCAATGCCGTGCATCCGGATCTTCTGGACCGCCCAGATCAGGGCAGCTTTATCATCAACCATGTCCAGGTTTCACCATCTAAAATCCAGCTTGGCATCCCCAAAAACTATGAGCAGAAGATCAGCCTGAAGGTGATAACGGAACAGGGCACGGACCTGAACAACCTGACGGTTGCCCCCAAATCAAATCTACCTTCAGGCGTCCACCTGGATGCGGGAGATCCCATAGCTCTCGTTGCAGGCGGCAGCACCGTCACCCTTAACCTGACCCTGTGGGCGGACAACTCGGCCGACGAGTCTTCCACTATCGAACTTAAAGTCACCAGCGATGAATCAGGGGCTACCCCCTGGGCAACCATCCTCATGGAGACCCTGTTCTCCGAGAGCACCCCCGCCCTCTACTTTACCCCGGACCACATCGAGACCGGCGTGGCACAGGAAGACATTGTAACCGAATCAATCACCCTGACCAACAAGGGCCTGGCCGACCTGGCCGAGGTATCCCTGTCCCTCATTGATGCATCAGGCAGCCCTGCGCCTGACTGGATCCGGCTGAACACCCCATCCGACATCGGCACCCTGGCAGTGGGAGACGAACGTGAAGTCTCCATTAGCTTTCTGCCCGGAGCAAACGAGCCCCAGGGCATGCAGATTTTTTACCTGAGGGTAACCTCATCCAACTATGCCCAGACCGATATCGGCCTGTACCCCACCATCACAAGCTCGGGCATCGGCAATGTGTTATTCAAGCTGTCCGATATCTATACCGGAACCTTCAGCGCTAAAAACGAGCTGATCAGGGGACTGTCAGGCGCCAAGATCACTCTCCAGAACGAAGAGACCCTGTACAGCCATACGGCCACCACAGACGCACTCGGCGAAGCCCTCTTCGAAGACCTGTCCTCCGGCCCCTACAAAGCCAGGATCACTGCAGACAGCCACCAGGAGTACACGGGACGTGTCTGGATAAAACCCGGCATCACCGTTTCAAAAGAGGTATTCCTTGAGTACAACCTGGTCACCGTGGAATGGGAGGTCAACGAGATTACCATTGAAGACAAGTACGAGATCCTTCTCACCGCCACATTCGAGACCGATGTACCAGCAGCCGTGGTCGTGGCAGAACCCCTGTCCCTCACCCTGCCGGACATGGAAAAAGGCGATATCTTCTTAGGCGAGTTCACCCTGATCAACCATGGTCTGGTACGGGCGGACAACCTGTCCATCCCCATACCTGAGAGTGATGCGAACTTCCAATACGAGATCCTCACCGGTCTGCCCGACAGCCTGGAAGCCAAACAGCGAATCACCATCCCTTACCGTATTACCTGCCTCCAGTCTCTGGACAGGGATGAGGAGGACGATACGGGCGGCGGATGCTACTCCTACCAGAAGTGTATCCCCGTAGCTTACGGCTACATCTGCGCCAATGGAGAGATCACCTACGGCTATACCCGCCACTGCTTTTACAAAAGCGGCGGCACCTGCGGCAGCACAGGATCTTCCGGCTCAGGATCCACTGTCTACTATTCCGGAGGGTATGGCGGCGGCAGCAGCAGCCCGGCCCCGGCTTCCACGCCCATGGTCTCTACTGAGCAGAAGTGTATGCCAAGAGCCAGCCTGCTGGAAAGAATGTGGGACAAAGTCAAAAGAGGATATGCAAAAGGTAAACAGCTGATCAAGGACACCATCACAAGAGTCGGCTGTGAAGTCAATACAAGCATGCGGGAGTACAATGATGAGGCCACGGATCTTGTGGTCAAAGTTCCCAACGGCGGCATTGTCCTTGCCAGAACCTATAAAACAGGCAAATGGCAGTGGGATCATGCATCCACAATAACCGACGGCAATCCGGATGATAAGGTGCTCTATACCCCGACAGCCTACGGACCAGATGAAATCACCAAAGACGGTTCAGTCTATGAGAAAACCGGCACCGGCATCTACACCCAGGACACATATACTATAGAACGCCTGCCGGATGTTGCACCCTATGACTATGAGCCTGCCAAGTACAGGTTCAAGAATACTTCAGACAACTTCAAGGTATACGACAGTCAGGGGCGGCTGATGTCCTTTGGCAACCGCTTCGGCACCATTGCCGCTTTGACGTATGACAGTGATTCAGTGCCCGTTCCTTCCGGTATTGAAGACAGAGACGGCAACCAGGTACTCTGGTTTGAATACGATACCGGCAACAACCTGACCCGGGCCTACACGGCAGATGCCGATGAAGTCCTTTACGAGTATACCGCAGGCAACCTGACAAAGGTGACCGACACCACGGAAGATGAAACCCTGTACACCTATGACGGTAACAACAACCTTGTCAAAACCGTTGATGCAGAAGGCCGTGCCACCATTGTTACCTACGACAAAAACAACGATCCCGTATCCGTCACGGACAGCGATGGCAACGGACATTTCTTTGAGTATGACTACGATAAGAACAAAAAAGAGTACTATGCCGCAATCAAGACCAGTTCAGGCAGGGTCAAGGAAATCTGGACCAATGCGAAAGGAGAGACCAAGCGGATTGATATCAACGGCCGCACCGTTAAAAAGATTGCCCAGGACGGCCGAAACCTGATCACCACGGATGAAAAAGGCAGCCGGACCTACACCTTCTATGATGAAGATGAAAACCTGACCAAAATCATCTATCCGGACGCTACCCAGATCGAGTTCAGCTATGACCTACGGTTCAACAAGGTAAGAGAAATCACGGATCAGCTGGGCCGCCTCACCACCTTTGAATACGATGATCAGGGCAGCCTGATTAAAAAGGTGCAGGCAAAAGGCACCACGGAGGAAAGAACCACAACCTTTACCCATGACGATCTGGGACGCATCCTTACGGCCTCCACCCTTGCAGATGGGAACACGGAAGATACCGTCACCGCATTCGCCTACGATGCCAAGGGGAACCTTGAGACCATCACCGATCCATTGGGGCAGACCACCCGGTTCCTTGAGTACAATGCCATGGGTAACCTGCTCAAATTCCAGGATGCCAGGGAAAACGAATGGACCTTTGTCTATGATGCCAAAGGACGCCTTGTCTCCCAGAGCACACCCAAAGGCAATACCACCGCCTTTGAATATGACGGCGCCAACAACAGAACCGCCGTGATCAACGCCCACCTCAAACGCTTTGAGTTTGAATACGACGATCACAACAACCTGATCAAGGCCATTGATCCCTTAACCCATTACACCACCACCCAATACAACACCGACCAGCTGCCGGTCCTGGCAACGGACCAGGAAGGGCGTGAATCCTCAGTACAATACGACAACGAAGGCCGCGTATTAAAGGCCATGGACCAGGCAGGCAACACCGTATCTTACGCCTACAGCGAGGACAGCAGCTCCTTTGCCCCGTCCTACATCCCGGTGGCCATCACTTACCCGACGTTCACCCGCCACCTGACCTATGACCGCATGCAAAGGGTGATTGAGGAAAAGGATGTCCTGAGTGACACCACCACCCGGACCAGATCCAGAACCTTTGATCCCGCAGGCAACATTGCCTCTTCCACGGATGAGGCAGGCCGCATCACCACCTATGAATACGATGCCCTGAACCGCCTGGTCAAAACCGTTACCCCGGAAATCGGAGAAATCATCCGCACCTATGACAACCGGGATAACCAGATCATGCTCCAGGATCCCAACAACGGCATCCAGTACTTCACCTATGACAAGAACAACCGGCTGATCACCTCGGCCAAACCCATGGGCGCTTTAACCCGCTATGAATACGATGCCGTGGGCAATAAAACCGCCGTAGTTGATGCCAAAAACCAGAGAATAGAATACGCCTACTCCAATGAAAACCGCATCACCCAGGTCAGATACTTTGAAACCGGTAACCTGGCATCCCCTGTCAAAAACGTCGATTTCACCCACGATGCCTTGGGCAACCTGCTCACCTGGAGTGACGGCACTGCCTCCGGCACCTATACCTATGACGATCTGAGCCGGAAGCTTTCGGAAACAACCCACTACGGCACCTTTGCCCTGTCCCACGCTTACACTTATACGGCCACAGGCGCGGTCAAAATCTTCACCGGTCCCGACGGCAATGAGATCTCATATGCCTATGACCAGGGTAGCCGCCTTGCCGGTATCACCATACCGGGAGCAGGCCAGACCGGAGTCAGCTACAACCCCGCATCCTGGAACAGTCCCACCTCCATGACCCTTCCCGGCGGTTCCAGACAGGAGTTCACCCATGACTCTTTGATGCGGCTCAAATCCATCACAGCCAAAGATCCGGGCCAGAACGCGGTCATGACCAGGGAATACACATACGATACCAGCAGCAACATAACCCAAAAGGCAACCGAACACGGCGATTATACTTACGCCTATGATGATCTCAACCGCCTGACCACGGCTCTGAACCCCACCCTGCCGGATGAGTCATACACCTATGATAAACTTGGAAACCGGATCACGGATGTAAAAGTCCAGGGTGTGATCACCTATAATGCCGATAATGAACTTGAATCCTACGGCACCACCGGCTATGATTACGATGCTAACGGTAACATGACCCGTAAAACAGAAGGATCTGATGTTACCGCGTTCTTTTACAATCAGGAAGACCGGCTAATACGTGTCGAAGACGGTTCCGGCAACATAACCGCCACATACGGATATGATCCCTTTGGCCGCAGGCTGTGGAAAGAGGTGGACGGAACTAAGACCTTTTTCCACTACGCAAACGAAGGCTTGGTCGGAGAATACGACACCACCGGTGCTGAGATCAAAACCTATGGCTACAAACCTGGGTCCGCCTGGACCACGGATCCGTTGTTCATGAAGGTCGGCTCTGAGTATTACTGGTACCAGAACGATCATAACGGCACCCCACAAAAACTGATAGCCACCAACGGTCTTGTGGTCTGGGACGGGAAGTATGATGCGTTCGGTAACTGCCAGGTCGGAATTGAAGGGATCACCAACAACCTGCGGTTTGCAGGACAGTATTTTGATGCTGAAACCGGGCTGCATTACAACCTGAACCGGTATTATGATCCGGCTATTGGCAGGTATCTTAGGGCTGATCCGTTCGGAGCTGGCCTCAACCTTTATGCTTATTGTGCAAACAATCCGCTCGGGTTTATTGATCCGATGGGGTTGTGTAAGGCTAAAGGGGCTTGGAACTGGTGGAGTAATTTTATTTCGGTTGATTTTGGCTTGGATGTAGAGAACTCTGATGGAATAAGCTGGGAAGTCACAAAAAAAATACTTTACGACAATTTCATGGAGGCTATTGATCCACAGACCTATCTGAACAAATTATATGAGACCTTCCGATGGCCAATGGATCATCCCGAAGAGGCAATGCTATTAGTATTGCTTAGGAAAGCTCCAAGGACTACAATCCAAGCTAATAGAATAGCTGGGAAAGTTGGCGAAAACTTTTTGAAGAATACGTATGGTGGAGCACAGCAAGTTTTCAGACAAACTTCAAGAGGGGGGAGATATATTGATAATTTGGCTGATGGCATTGCAATGGAGTCAAAAGTTGGAAGAACATCTTTGTCAAAAAGGATAAAAATTCAGATCGAAAAAGACATTGAATTAATGAATACACCAGGTAGTGGAGTTACAAGCGCTGAGTGGCATTTTTTCCGTGGCAAAACAGGTGTCGGTCCCACAAAACCGCTTCAAAAAGCATTGGAAAATGCTGGAATAAAAGCGATAACTCATTAAAAGATTGGAAAATGGCATGGAAGGATACCCACTTTTTATTCCACCAGAGGATTTAGTAAACAAGCTTCCAAAGCAGTGGAATGCGAAGGAAGCAAAAGAATATAAAAGTTGGCTGTTATATATTATTGATGAACGAATCGACTATTTATTAACAAGGTTGGGTTTTGATAAGAATCAGAACATTGAAAATCAGCTTTTGGCTTTAGGATACAAAGTATCAGATCTTCTAAATTCATCTCAATTTACAGAGAAAGGCCTAAAAGGGAGGTCTTTGAGTAGTCAAGGTTATGCTTTGGCTGCTGATATGGGACTATTAGTAGCTCAACTCCTTATAGAAAAGAATAATGGAAAAATCTATTGGGAGATTTTAAAGAAACCTAAATCAGAGATTTCCTACAACCTTCCAGTCTTAAAAGGTTTTTCAGTTACCTACCTTGATCCGGTCGGCGGATCTACTGCCGAAGCATCTGCCATACTGCGCGGGCAGAGGGAGGGGGACTCATGGAAAAAGATTTATGAGTTTTGGAGTTCAAAAGTAGAAAAATAATATCGAATAGTCAATGCTGGAAATATGTATAGCTCTATTCATTTCCCGTTAAATACAGGGAAACTTGTTCTTTAAACAATTTGTTTTATGCAGTGTTACGCTACTCGTATTTGTGAGCCATAATGTTAAAATATATCTCGACATGGTCCGGGGCGGAAACAATCCACCCCGGGCATGCATGGTCATAAAATTCCTGTTAACCTCTAATAAACCGTAAATTCCCTGGATACGCCGGTGTACGACTTAATCTTCCCGGTCCAGCCGCTCTTCCAATCACCGTAGTGCTTGATCCTGTAAGTACCAGAGGGAGCATCAGTCGGGATATCCCATTCAATGGTCACTTTTGAATTTGCCACCCCGTCTCTTTTCCAGTGATAGCGGGTGTTGGGAGCATTATCCTGCGCTATGGTTGTCCAGGAACCGCCTTCATATTTCTGGATCTTAAGGAAACTGCCCTGGGTGCGCAGATTATTTTTTGGATGGCCGCCCCAGAATACAGCCTTTGCAGTGGCGCCTTTGATGTAGGAAGAATCTGCATTGGAGATCACATCACCGAAGCTTTTGAACAGGGGTTTGTCATCAAAGACTACGCCGGTGATCAGGGTTACGGTATCATCCCTTATATCTTCGGGATCGGGTCCCGGGGAAACAGGGGTACCGTCGTGCATGGCCTGGGCCAGACCCACGATCTCTTCTTTTAATACGATTTCACTGTTCTCTCCGAAATGGGTGGAGGACCCTTCATATTGCTGGACCCGGTATTCAGGTGCTGTGGTGATATAACTGGAATAGGCATTGGCATAGCCTGCGATGACCACCCGTGTTACGCCGTCTGCGGACAGGACGTTCTGCACGGCTTCCCTGATATGGCGTCCCACCATGGTGGTGCATTCAAAGGGAACCCCGACCAGGGCAAGGGTGCCGATACGGATGATCTGAACCGGCAGGATCTGTGGGGTCCCGGGGACGGGATCCATTCTGCCGGTGGTGACTAGTATGACCTTTTCCCCGTGGCAAACCTGGTCTTCAGGTACCACGGTGATCTCGGGCCAATTGTCCCCGAACACCAGGCCTTCGGTAAACCCGTCAATGCCTGACCCGTCTTCGGAGGATCCGGCCAGCGTGGACATGCCGATGGCGGAGACGCAGGCGCGGTCTTGCGTATACACAGGGCCTGTTTCCGAAAAATCAATATAGGTATGGCGGTAATCCAGGGTTCCTGAAATCTCTTCGGTTGCCGTGCTGTAAAGGCCGTCCGCCGTTGTAAGCTGGCGGTTTGCAATGATTTCCATGCGGCCGTAATCGTTTACCCCGTCCGGATGCCCCCAGAGGTTGGGGGATACATCCCCGGCATTGGACTGGGCAAAGGCAGCCACAAAAGTTTCCTGGACCCCGTAATCGGTTCCCTTGGTATCTTCGAATTTAAAGGAGGCAAAGCCCTTATTGTCGCCGGAAATCAGTTTATTGGTATTACCGATATTGGTGGTATGCACGGCAAACCAGTTGATCATACCGATCTCGGTGCCGTCGGGGCGTTCCAGGCGGAGCAGTGTCATCAGGGTATCAGTATCGGTTGTGTAGCTCCCTATATCCGGATTCTGTTCATAGGCGGATTCCGACCGCTGCTTTGAAGCATTTGCCACATCACCGTCATTGATCTTTATGACACCGTCTGCAAGGTTGTCATGGGCCCTGACAATGGACTGAAAAATCCCGTCCACGATGGCGGTATAGTTCTGGACATCAAAGCCTAAAACCGAAAGGTCGTAGACCATATAGCCGGAGTAACCACCGGGGCCGCTGTGGGTATGGGTGGCCGACAGCATGACATTGTCCTTGGTGTAAAGACTGCCGTACCTCTCCTCAAGTTTTTCCAGAACCCCCATGGTGACGGACTGCATCATGCCCTGGATATCCGCACTTACAAAGACCACCCGGGAGGTAGCGTCTGCAATGACATAGGCCCGTGAATACAGGCGCATGTGGATTCCTGCGGTTTTCTGATCCGGCATGGAATACCCCATCATGCCCAGTTCCGCGGCAGGCCCGGTAACATCATAGATTCCGGTTCCGATCCGGAACTGCCCATCTTCGGCAATTGAGGCAACCGGTAAATTAAGTAATCCCAGCACGACCAATAAGAACAACACCCTGACCAGACTTCTTTGTCTCAACATAATTCTCCCCCTGTTAAAAAGTTAGAATACGTAGGTTACTGCAGTACAGCATATATTTATTTAACTGCTGATACCTAAAGTTACGGGTGCCACGGGTGCTGGGAACCGGAGGATTACAAACCTGAAATCCAAAGAAGCAGGTCGTAAAGACATAAACCGATCATCCGCTACAACAGAAGACTGACAATCAGGAGACGTAACAGGGAGAGCATAGCCGAACAGCGGTCGAGATTCAGAAACCCAGTCGTGTTGTTAGATTAGTGTTATGAAACCAGAAATAACTAGTTGAGTCAACAGAATTTTCAGAACTAACAATTTCATAGAGTTAACTTGGTACAGGTAAACGCAGATGGGATTAAGCTATAGCGATTCTCAAAATTATATTCCGATTCAAGATTTTCCAGCACCACAGGTTGAACCAGCAAATAACGATACCGGCACAGTCTTGAATCGCTTTGTTGTTGTGCTGCACTCCTGGTCATAACGGAACATATTTTTGTTATTTGCTATAACCGCAGAAGTCTTCAAAAGTTCAACGAATAAATGTGACAGTTTTACTTGCGTTTACCCTGACTATATTTTCGAGATGGACTCAAACCGGGCCCGGGTGAGGCCGGCAAGATCAACCGGTGCCAGGCAGATCTGAAGGCCCCTGCGGCCTGCGCTGACATGGATAGTGTCAAACTTCTCGGCAGAGGCATCAATGATTGTGGGCAAAGATTTTTTCTGGCCAATGGGGCTGACCCCGCCGGTGAGATATCCGGTGGTCCGTTCCACCAGGGCTTTGTCAGCCATGGCAATTTTCTTCACACCCATGGCTTTGGCAAAGGCCTTAAGGTCCAGTTGCCCTGCCACCGGCACCACGGCCACGGCAAGATCCCTGGGACCGGTGGACACCACCAAAGTTTTAAAAAGCTGATCTTCGGGAACTCCCAGTTTCTCGGCAGCCTCTTTTCCATAGGCACGGACAGCGGGATCATGATCATACTCATGGAGAGTAAAACTTATTTTGGCCTTTTTAGCCTTGGCAATTGCAGGTGTCATGGCAGCTTTATACCAGCCCAATCAAACATTGACCACAAAAAAGAGAAGACGACACAGCTATACAATATTGGAGTTTGAATCACTCGAATTGTCCCTGAATTCTGATTCCCTATCGCGACGGGAGCCCCCAAAGGTTCGCAAACCGCATAGGTCCGGATGGGGTCCCCGAGCCATCAGATCGCAATTTTCGGCAGTTTGAAAATTGATCGATCAGGCCGGGGACCCTATCCGGACCGGCGGTTGTTATGCCACGTCCTTAAGGCAGGAAGGATAACCAATCTTTTAAAAGTTTCATGAGTATGGTCCATCCCCCCCAATGGCTGTTTGTATGCAATTTGGTCCTTTACACCGTCAAAGTTTGCCTTTATAGTCCTCCCCATGAAATTTTACGCAGTTGCAAAAGGAATAAAAACAGGCATATTCACCACCTGGCCGGAAGCGGAACGCCAAGTCAGAGGCGTGGCTGGCGCCATGTATAAAAGCTTTAAAACCCGGGAAGAGGCGGAAAACTTTATAAATAATCCCAGCTATGGCCAGAAAAAATCATCCGGAAAATCAAGCGGTTCTGCAGGGAAAGGCTCCGTAGCATCGCCCAAAACCTATTCCGAAGACACCATTGTGGTCTACACAGACGGCGGTGCCATCGGTAATCCGGGCCCGGGCGGATACGGGGCGGTTATAAAGGATGGGAAGCAGTTCTCAGGCGGCTATAACCTGACCACCAACAACCGGATGGAACTGATGGCCGTGATTGTTGTTCTGGAGTTCCTTCAGGGAGAGAAGAACCCCATTGTACTTCACTCGGACTCCAGGTATGTACTCAACGGGATTACCAAAGGCTGGGCCAAGGGCTGGAAGAAACGGGGCTGGAAAAAATCAGACGGCAATCCCGCAGTAAACCCGGATCTCTGGGCAAGACTTCTGGATCTTCTGCCGGGTCTGAATATAAAGTTCCAATGGGTGAAGGGCCATGCCGGAGATCCACTGAACGAGGCCTGCGACCAATTGGCCAATTCCACGGCAAGGACGCAGGGCCTGCCTGATGATGTGGAATACTTGAAAATCCACCGTCGTTCATAGCCTGCGGCATTGAACCTGTCCATAGCCGATGGCAATGAACCTTTCCACAGGAACCCAACAATGAAGCTGACCGTATGCGAACTGAGCAGCAACTGGCTCAATGATAAAAAAGAGCAGGATGCCCTGCTTGCCCATGTCGACACAGAAAAGAGTGATTTTCTCCTCCTGCCGGAGATGCCGTTTTACGACTGGCTGGCCGGTACCAGGGAAGTTGACGGGAAAAAATGGCAAAGGGCGGTTGAAGCCCATGAAGAATGGATCAGCCGCCTGGAAGATTTCAAGGTTCCTGTGATAGCTGGAACCCGGCCAATATTCAGAGATGGATTCCCCCACAACGAAGGCTTTGTCTGGACAGCGGCCACAGGTGCCGTGGGCATCCATGAAAAATACTATCTGCCGGATGAAGAGGGATTCTGGGAGGCCACCTGGTACAGGAGGGGCGACGGTGTATTTGAAGTCGGGCAGGTAGATGGTATTACGATAGGCTTTCTGATCTGCACGGAGATGTGGTTCAACCATCATGCAAGGGACTACGGCATGGCAGGCATGGATATCCTGCTCTGCCCAAGGGCCACTCCGTCCTCATCCTCAAGTTCCTGGTTAGCAGGGGGACGTGCCGCAGCTAATGTATCCGGCGCCTTCTGCCTTTCCTCCAACTTTAGCGGCGTCAACACCCCGGAAATGGATTTCGGCGGAACTGCCTGGATCATTGAGCCGGAAGAAGGCGAGGTCCTGGGAACCTCAACCGGCTCGGCCCCTTTTCTGACCGTGGATGTTGACCTGGCAGTTGCCAGGGCAGCCAAAAAGACCTATCCCAGGTATGTAAAGAACTGAACAGGATCAGGCAGGAGGTTCTGGCCCGGACTATTCTGAAAGATTATCCTTGCCCGACGTTGAAACCCCTTTCAATAATTGATAGTATAGGTCCTAACGCCTCTTAACAAATCATCAAATTAAAAGGCATCCATATGGACAAGTCATCAGATATTTATACCAAAGAAAGCCTGTTAAAGGTTATCAATGCCCTGCCCATTGCCATCTCCGTCATTGATAAGAACAGAACCGTAACCCTGGCCAATAAATCCACAGCCCAGTTTGTTAACAAGAGCGCCACACAGCTCGTCGGTCTTACGGGCGGCGAGGCATTTGCCTGTGTAAACCACAATGATGTCCCCCAGGGATGCGGTTTCGGACCCAATTGCATCAAATGCAAACTTCGCCGGACAGTTCTGGATACCATGGAGCACCAAAGGCCCCATGAAAAGGTTGAAACCACCATGGCATTCAGGGAACATGGGGAACGCCATTTGCGAATTTCCACCCTCCCCATCATTCTCAATGATGAAGGGGTGGTGCTGTTGTCCGTGGAAGACATAACCCTTGCCAAGCGCCACGAACAAACCCGGGTTGAAAAAGAGAAACTGGCAGCAGCCATTGAAACAGCCGGGGCAATATGCCATGAATTCAACCAACCCCTGATGGTCATCCTGGGCACAGCGGAACTTCTTCTGGACGACATGAGCGACCCTGTAGATCAACAGTCAAATCTTCTCCTGATCAAGGAACAGGCAGAGCGTCTGGGCAATGCCACCAGAAAACTGATGACACTGACCGAGTATAAAACAAAACCCTATCTTAACAGAGAGATCCTCGACCTTAAGAAGGCATCCGACAAGGATTAATCAATCTGTTTAAAAAACATCTCAGATGAAATCACCTGATCGCAGATCATGGTAAGTGCTGCCAGAAAAGCTGTCTTTACCTGATCAGCCGGAATGGTTTTCTCTTCAAAGGTCAGGTCCCGGGCAGCAGTTGTATCATGAACCAGGGTGCAGGTGAACCCAAGATCTTTGGCAGCCCTGGCAGTGGCATCCACACACATGAATGTCATCATCCCCGTAATAACAAGATTCTCAATCCCTTCAGCCTTAAGATCATTTAGAAGGCCGGTCCCTAAAAAAGAATTGGGGAAATTCTTTTGAATCACCCTTTCCCCTGCCCCGGGTGTGACGCTGTCATGGATCTTCTGCCCCCGGGTTCCCGACAGAAAAAAGGTGGCCCCCTCTTTCACGGATTCATGCTGGATATGAAATACCGGCAAATTCCGGTCCCGGAAGAAAGCCAGCACTTCACCTGCTTTTTCTCCGGCTGCTTTTGCACCGGCAAGTTCCATGTTACCGCCCGGAAAATAATCGTTCTGAATATCTATGATCAGCAATGCTGTGTTTTTCATCTATCGCTCCTTTGTTAACGTTTCTGCCAATGTACCCGGCATCATAGACTTTTAACAGTGTCTGTATTGACAAAAAAGATGCCGTATCAGACAATACTCCCATGAAACGCATAGCCATCCTTGCCCTTGATAATTGTCTCCAGTCCAGTGTGACAGGTTTTTTTGATATCCTGTCCATAGCCTCCATGGCCAATCCACTGTTTGACCTGAGCATTGTCTCGGACCAGGGCCAAATTGTTACCTGTTTTAACGGCCTCACCTTACGCCCACACGGGGCCACAACCACAGCCGGTGATCTGGATATCCTCATGATACCCGTAATCTACGGCGACGTTGGGCCCATTCTAGAAAACAAAGGGTTGATTGACTGGATACGGGATCAGTATAAGAATCACACCTGTATCTGCGCTGTCTGTGCCGGGGTATTTGTCCTGGCCCATACCGGACTTTTATCCGGCAGAACCGCCACTACCCACTGGCACCTTGCCAAAGATTTTCAAAATCAATATCCGGATGTCCGGCTCAAACCGGAAAAAATGCTGGTGGATGAAGGGGATGTCATCACTGCAGGCGGGGTTACGGCATATATGGATCTGGCTCTTTATCTGACGGCCCGGTTCGGC
>PIVQ01001390.1 GCA_003354055.1 Desulfobacteraceae bacterium
AAGGATCGGCTCCAAAATTACTTGATCTTTTGTTTCCAAAATACCCATTTAAGGGGTTTTGGAAACAAGTTTCTGCCCTTCAGGGTATTTAGATCAAGTTATTTTGTAACGATTCCTAAATTTTTAGTCTTGGAGATCTTTTAATGTTTTTGCAATTCAATTTTATCATCCGTTTTTACCTTATCCTGTTTATATTTCTGGGGATGACCTGCCAGCCACTTCACGCCGGGCAGCTTACCTTTTTTATCACCCCTCCTCAGGGAGAGGTCGTGGCCGGCAAGGATACTCGTTTCACTCTTTTCACCCTTAATCCCGACGTTAAAGAAGTTACCACGGAAACATACGATCGAATCATGGTGACCCTGACAGCCCCCAATGAGGCCCGTGAGCTTGAAGCTATTCCTATTGATGCAGGCTCAAAACAGTCTGTAAAAATACCCGCTCAGGGATATCGTAAACAGGAGTATGTTTTTCACGTACCGGAAACCATGACCGGCACGATCCACATGTCTTTGGAACACCTTGGGGTAGGCCCAGTACTGTTCTCAGCAGGCCCTCTGCCGATAGGCGAACAGACTGAACAAATCGCTCTGGGTGAAAAAGAAGATTTTTTCCGCCCCTTTATCAAAAACCTATCCTCCTATGAGCCCATGTACTTTTTGTTTGGTGTTGACCCGGGCACGGAAAAGAGTAAATTTCAGCTCAGCTTCAAATACAAGCTGTTCAACGATCCTCTGGAAAACCAGCAGGCCAACACTTTTATTGACGGATTCCATATGGCCTATACACAGACCTCTTATTGGGACCTGAACTCAAGTTCTAAACCCTTTGACGACACCAGTTATAAACCCGAGCTTTTTTATATGATCCCTAAAATTGATCTGAACACTACCTGGATCAAAGCCTTTGGGATTCAGACCGGGTTTCAGCATGAATCCAACGGCAAGGAAGGGGATTCCTCCAGAAGTACAAACCACGCCTATATTGAACCCACCATGCTATTTCACCTGACGAATCAGTACTTTATGGCCATTTCACCCAGGGTATGGACCTATGTCGGAAATGACAATGACACCAACGGAGACCTGGACAAGTACCGGGGATATTTTAACTTCCAGCTCAAAGCCGGAAATCCAGATTCTTTTGTTCTGGATACCAACACCCGGTGGGCTGAAAAAGGCCCCAGT
>PIVQ01000572.1 GCA_003354055.1 Desulfobacteraceae bacterium
GATGATACGGCCGTCATCCTTTATTCCGGCGGAACCACAGGTAAACCCAAGGGCATCATGCTTTCCAATATGAATTTTATATCACAAGGCAAGATGGTGGCCACCTGGGGCAACCTGGATGAGACAGACGCCATCCTGGCCATCCTGCCCATTTTCCACGGTTTCGGCCTGGGAGTCTGCATCAACGCAGCGTTCATGGGAGGCGCCAAGAGTATTCTGGTCCCCCAGTTCACCCCTGAAATTGTGGCCAAACTCATCCGCAATCAAAAACCATCCTTTATCATCGGGATCCCCACTCTTTATGCGGCCCTGTGCAAAAACAAGGATTTTCAACGGGCGAAACTGTCCTGCCTCAAGGCAGCCTTCTGCGGGGCAGACACCCTGCCCGGCACCGTAAAAGAGGAGTTTGAGGCCATTGTCCGAAACCAGGGAGGTAATGTAAAACTTCTGGAAGGCTACGGTCTCACCGAAGCTGTCACCGCCATCATGGCCATGCCCATGACCTCATACAGGGAAAACAGCATCGGCGTACCCTTTCCAGATATGGATGCAAAAATCGTTGTCCCGGACACCATTGAGACGGCCGAACTCGGGGAAGACGGAGAAATTTGTCTTTCCGGTCCCGCTGTGATGAAAGGCTATCTGAACCAGAAAGAAGAAACCGACAAAACCCTGAAACCCCATTCGGACGGCAAAACATGGCTCCACACCGGCGACATTGCCCACCAGGACAAGGACGGTTTTTTCTACTTCAAACTGCGCCAGAAACGGATGATCAAATCTTCGGGCATGAATGTCTACCCGGCCCAGGTGGAAGATCTGCTCTACCAGCATCCCAAGGTGGGCGAGGCCTGTGTGATCGGCGTACCGGATCCCGACCAGGTGGAACGGGTCAAAGCCTTTGTGGTACGGCAAAAAGATGTGGAAGACAGCGATGCCGTACTGGAAAAGGAACTCATCGACCATTGCAGAAAAGACCTGATCAAATGGAGCTGCCCCAGAAGCATCGAGTTCAGAGCCGAACTTCCCACCACACTGGTGGGCAAGGTGGCCTTTAAAGTGCTTGAAGATGAAGAAATGAACAGATTGCGTATGGCCGGCGAGTATACCGGCGATTAAACAGGAGATTATCCATGATACCAGAACTGAAACCCTTTTATACGGCTGTGGAAAACCCTGCGGCCCTGGCCGGAACCATAAATGATAAAAAAATCATCGGTTATCTATGTTCCTATGCCCCGGAAGAATTGATCCATGCCGCCGGATGCCATCCCATGCGGCTCTTTTCATCAAAGTCCGACATCAGCCTTGCCGAAAACCACCTCCAGGCCTATTGCTGCTCTCTTGTCAGGGGAATTCTGGAAGACGGCCTTGCCGGCCGACTGGATTATCTGGACGGCACGGTGTTTCCTCATACCTGCGATTCCATCCAGCGACTGTCAGACATCTGGCGCATGAATATGGATCAGGCTTTTTTTGCCGACGTCATCATGCCGGCCAAGCTGACAACGGACTCGGCAAGAACGTACATGACACAGGTTCTGGAAAAGTTCAGATCAGATTTAGGAGCCTATACGGGTAAAACCATTTCCGATGATGATCTGAGTGCATCAATAGGCCTGTTCAACCGGATCCGAAAGAACCTTGACCGGATTTACACACTAAAAAGTAAATCCCCCGGGATAATCTCCGGAAAAGACCTTTTTACCGTCATCAAGGCAGCCATGATCATGGACCGGGATAAGCTGGACACGTGCTTGGCAGCTCTGCTTGTCTTTCTGGAATCCGCCATCCCGCCGGATGTGAGGCCCAAACGATTGATTCTCTCAGGTTCGGTCTGCGATATGCCGGATCTATACACATTGCTGGAGAACGCCGGCGGTGCAGTTGTGGGAGATGATCTGTGTTCAGGCCAGCGCTGGTTTGAAGGAATTATTCCCGAAGATGTGTCCCCAATGGACGGACTGACCGTCAGGTATGCGGACCGGGTGGTCTGCCCGGCCAAACACAGCGGCAACACAGCCCGGGGGGAAGCCCTGGTGGCCCTGGCCAAAGAGAAACAGGCAGACGGGGTCATCTTTACCCTGCTCAAGTTCTGTGATCCCCATGCCTTTGATTATCCCTATCTTAAAGAATTCCTGGACAAGGAGGGTATAAAACACCTTCACCTGGAAATGGATGACCAGCAAGGCTCTGCAGGCCAGATGTCCACCCGGTTGGAAACCTTTATTCACATGATCTAAGAGGTCAAATTTAAGAGGTTTGTATGAACGATAAAAAAGAAAAAGACCCTGCCAAAGAGGCAAGAAAGATATTATCCGCAAAAAAAATGCGGGATATCATGACCACCTATTATATGGATGCCCTGACAGCAAAGGAGAACAACAAAACTATTGCCTGGATCACCTCGGGTGGACCTGTTGAACCCCTGATTGCCATGGATATCATACCGGTATACCCGGAAAACCACGGCGCCATGATCGGTGCCTCCAAAATGGGAGAAGACCTTTGCGCCAAGGCCGAGGACATGGGTTACAGCTCAGACCTGTGCTCCTATGCAAGGGCGGACATATCCTGTGCCGTTGTCAATGGCGGTCCTCTGGGCGGCCTGCCCAAACCCGACATGCTGATCTGCTGCAACAATATCTGCGGTACGGTGCTCAAATGGTATGAAGTCCAGGCACGGCATTTCAAGGTTCCCCTGTTTATTCTGGACACCCCCATCTGCCACACCGGGTATACCCCGGAAATTGCCGCCTATGTCGAGCAGCAGATGAAAGAGTATGTTCAATTTCTTGAAAAGGCCACAGGCCGTCCCTTTAACCATGAAAAGATGAAAGAGGTGGGCAGGCTTGCAATGGAAGGACAGCTGCTGTGGCAAAAGGTGCTGAACACCACGGCTAATAAACCCTCCCCCATGTCTGCCTTTGATGCCTTTTTCTTCCTGGCCCTTATCGTCACCTTAAGGGGCACCCAGACTGCCGTGGATTTTTACACCGAACTCCTGGCGGAAATGGAAGAACGGATTGACCGTGGCATTTCCATTGTGCCGGAGGAACGCCACCGTCTGCTCTGGGACAATCTGCCGGTCTGGTACAGTTTAAAATGGCTGTCCAACAAATTTTCTGGCCATAATGCCTGCCTGGTGGCAGATACCTATACCTCGGCATGGTGTTCTGCCATCAAATACATTGATCCGGATAATTTTTTGGCATCCATGGCAGAGGCCTATACCCGTATCTATCTGAATGTCGGGGTGGACAAAATGGCCGACCAGGTCCTTGACATGATCCGCTTTTATGATGTAGACGGGTTTGTAATGCATTCCAACAGGTCCTGCAAACCTTATTCCTTCGGACAGCTGGATATCATGAATATTGTCCGGGAAAAGGCAGGCATCCCTGTACTTCTGCTTGAAGCTGATATGGTGGATCCAAGGAATTTTTCACAATCCCAGGCAGAGACCCGGATTGATGCCTTTATGGAAATCGTCAAACTAAGGAGTTAATGTCCCAATGAAATTTGATCTTAAAAATAAAACAGCCCTTGTCACCGGCGGCAGCCGGGGAATCGGCCTTGAAGTTGCAAGAACCCTTTTGGATGAAGGCGCGCAGGTTTTCATCTGCGGACGAAAACAGGAAGGTCTTGATGCAGCAAGGGAAGCCCTCGGCAATCCTTCCGGTCTGATCACGGTTCAGGCCCATGTAGGCAAACCCGAAGCAGTGAACGCCCTGTTTGAGACCATTGAAAAAGAGGCAGGCAGCCTGGATATACTCATCAATAATGTGGGTATGAACCTGATCACCCCCGGTGTGGCAGACCTGGATCCGGGTCTGTGGCAAAAGATCATTGATACCAATCTCTCCGGAACCTTCCTGGTCAGCCGCAAGGCCGCGGCCATGATGCGGGGCAAAAACCAGGGTAAAATTGTCTCGGTAACCTCCATAGCCGGCCGTAAAGCTACGCCAGGGATGGGAATTTACGGGATTGCCAAAGCCGGTATTGAAATGCTCACCAAGGTTCTGGCTTCGGAACTGGCCATGTTCAACGTCCAGGTCAATGCCGTGGCCCCGGCCATGGTTAAAACCAAATTTTCAGAACCCTTCTGGTCCAACAAGGAGTTGCTCACGCATGTGACATCCACCATTCCCATGGGCAGGATTGCTGAGATCGAAGATGTCGTCCGTCCCGTACTATTTCTGGCCTCAGAGGGCTCATCCTTTATAACGGGTCAGACCCTGGTCGTGGACGGGGGGGCAACTGCTGTATGATATTTGCAGGCATTGATATCGGCTCCATCACGGCCAAGGCCGCCCTGATCAAAAGAAATGAAGCAGGTGCCCTCTCTCTCATGGGCACCCGGGTCATCCCCACTGGATATAATCCCGTCACAGCGGGAGAAAAGGTATACTCTGCCCTGCTGGAAGAGACCGGTACAAACAGGGATGCAGTGACCGGCATCATCGCCACAGGCTACGGCAGAAAATCAGTTGCATTTGCTGACAAAGCCATGACTGAAATCATCTGCCACGGCGCAGGCGCTCATTTTTCACACCCCGGTATAAGGGGCATCATAGATGTGGGGGGACAGGATTCCAAAGCCATAGCCCTGGATGCCGCAGGACAGGTGGAAAACTTTGCCATGAACGACAAATGCGCCGCAGGGACAGGCCGTTTTCTGGAAGTCATGGCCAGGGCCCTGGAACTGGACTTATACCAACTGGGTCCCATCAGCCTGACAACCAAAAAACCGGCCAAGATATCAAGTATCTGTACGGTTTTTGCAGAATCCGAGGTCATCTCCAT
>PIVQ01000573.1 GCA_003354055.1 Desulfobacteraceae bacterium
CCATTTCACCGGAAAATGCCATGGTCACCTTACAGTCCAGCTCCGGCTCCAGGGTTCTCTGGAGCAGGCGGGTCATATCTTTTTCATCATCCACCACAAGGATCTGTGCTGTCATCTTTATTCTCCTTTATGGGGTTGCCCTATAGGGTTTTGCGTTTCATCGTTTTTTTTTATGGGCAGGCGAATGGTAAAGGCCGCTCCTTTATCCTGCCGGTTCCTGGCGGTTATCTCACCGCCGTGGCGCCTGATAATACCATATCCGACAGACAGCCCCAGACCGGTTCCCCGGCCCACAGGTTTGGTGGTAAAAAACGGGTCAAATATTCTGGAGATATACCGTTTTTGAATGCCGCATCCGTTGTCCCGGACCGAAATCAGCACCGCCTCGTCATCTTTTACCGTTGATACCTCAATACTGCCATCCTGGCAATTTTCAATGGCATGGCAGGCGTTGATCATCAGATTGATCATGACCTGGGTCAGTTCCTGGGCATGGCCCTGGACCATGAGCCGCTCCCCGGCCCAGAGATCCAGATGGAGATCCACCTTTCGAAAATCCGTATGGTTGCTCAAAAACTTCACCACCCCGTCCACCATCTTGTGAACATCCACAAGCCCCATTTCCTTGGCACCTTTTCTTGAAAAGCTGAGCAGGTCGGACACCACTTCCTTACAGTTTTTCACATGCTTTTCAATGGTTTTAAGGTCCTCTTCAAACCCGGACTCTTCCTTGAGCATAAGCTGGGTATACCCCAGGATAATACCTAAGGGGTTATTGATCTCATGGGCCACCCCTGCGGACAATTCTCCAAGGGCTGCCAGTTTGTCCGCCTGGGCAATCTGCTGCTCCATCTGTTTTTTATCATTGATATCCTTGATGATAAAATGAAAGGATTTGCCACAGCCAAACGCCCCGTAATCCACACCTCCTGTGATCAATACCCTGATCTGGGAGCCGTCCGGCCTCAAAAAATCGGTTTCTTCATTGAGAATATACTCCCGGGTATCCAGAAGATGGTGGAACCGTTTCCACTCAGAAGGCTTGGCCATGAAATCCCCAATGCTCATCTTCCGGTCCAGCATGTCTGATTTTTTATACCCGGTCAGGGTGATGCCGGCCTGGTTAATCTCCGATACCAGGAGTTCTTCATTTGTCATCATAATGGTGTCCAGGGACTGTTCAAATATTCGTCTGGCCTTATGCTCGGAACTGGTGAGCATTTCAGTCCGCTCCACCACTTTGTGCTCCAGGGTCTGATTCAGACTCACAAGCTTGATATGGGTCTCTTCCAGTTTTTCCCTGGATGAAAGAATCTTTTCGTTGATCTTCCAGCTCTGGTTGAAAAATAGGGTGATCAGGCCCACCAGCATAAAAGATACCGTATTCACAGCCCCGGTATAGGGGCTGATGGCCTGCCAGACCTCGATATTTGCCGTGAGAATTAAAAATTGTTTCAGAATGTGGGAAAAGGATCTGGATACGGCAAAGATGGTAAATCCGGTGCTGATCCAGAGCAGATAGAGGAAAATGGCATTATCATGATCCAGTTCCCGAAGCTGCCTGGCCTTGTTAAGGGCCAGAACCGCTATAATCACCATGGCCACCGACCCGAGCATGTCCACGATCAATATGGGCAAAGAAGAAAATATCATGACGGGCCCGCTTTTTCCCGGAGACCCTTTTCCCGGTTATGTTTTTCCTGGGACAGGATGTTGGAGAGTCCCCGATAAAAGAGAAACAGGGCCGGCACACAGAGCAGATGATCCAGTTTCAGACTATGATAAAAATATACCAGAAGTTCAGAGCCTGCCACAGCAGAGATTTTTACCTGCCACAAAGACAGATTCTTAACAAGTACCGCCTGGATCTGATTGTCAAAAAAATGGGCGGCTACCGTATCCAGATTCCATAGCACAAAAAGAACCGCAGAGTACTGGATCATCCGCCACCCTTTGTCCCGGTTCAACTCCCGGCCGGTGATGATAAAGACCAGCACCACCATGGACAATAAAAAAAACAGATGCCCCACCTGGTGAACGATAATCCCTTCGCTGCCCTGGTGGGTCTGAATGGCCCAACCTGCAACCGGAAGAATAAGATCGAACAGAAGCACGACAGCAAGCAGGGTAAAAACACGTCCTCCCGGGGAGGCTAACGCGTTAAATTTTATGCCGGATCCGGTTTTAATTTGACTTTCCTTTTTTTAAAAAGACGCCTGCCAGGCCGAACAGAATAAAACAAACGATCAGACAGATAACATACCAGAACAAGGTGCCCACATAAATCGGAGACTCACTGCCAATGACAAATATCCAGGGGTCCCCGAACTTTGCCGCAAGGGTTTGCTTGGTATAGGTCCGGGACAGATAGGCAATGGTGGCCAGCACGGGCAGTACAGTGGTGACCAGATTCTTCATCAGACCTTCAAAAAAATAATCATAGTAGACCTTGTTGAGCTTGGCCTGATCAATGTTTTTGGCCATGGCCTTTCCCTTTTTCCGGTCCTGATTTTTAACCGCCTCTTCCCGGACAGACTGCCAGTGAAGGAACTCTTTTTTCAGGGTGTCATGGCGGCGGGTGCGGTAGATCCGGACAAGAATACGGGTTAATCCAACAGTTGTAAGCGCCAGAATCAGAATCACCCAGGCCGGCCCCAGAAACTCAAGGGGAAAGACAAGACGATCCATGATCGTGGCAAGTCCTTCCAGTCCGGCTTCAAGGAACACCCATATATAGTCCAAAAACGCATCCATATTTTATTTTCTAACTCTTTTAAACTGCTTGTTTTTATCGAAATTCAAAACCCGTGGCCCAAGACTTAAGATTATAGGCCTTGAGCACACGGGTTTCAAGATGATTTACATCTTCCTAGTCTAAGATTAGATCCAGATCTCAATCTTGAAGAACCTGAAAAACAGGAAGAACAGGGTGCAGGCCAGAACGATCTTCAGGGTCATCTCAGAGAACAGCTTCTGGGCACGGCTGCCCAACATACCGCCGGCAAACCCACCAATGACGATGCAGATGGCCAGGGTCATGTCCGGCAGATACCCCGTCATGAGATATCCTAAGAAGGCACCGATACTGGAAAAACAGGTACCGATCAGGGAAATCGGAACGGCCACGTACATGGGAAGTGCACCCAGAGTCGTCATGGCCGGTACCAGGAGAAAACCGCCGCCGATACCGAAGGATCTGGAAACCACACCGATAACAAGACCTAAGATGGCGAAGAGCAGAGGATTGATTTTAAACTCTTCACCCCAGAATTTAAAACGGTAATCCATGAGTCCTGTTTTTACGGGTTCAATTGAGCCCATTTCAGCAGACCTGCCTTCAGCTTTTGCCTTGGCAACTTCCTCATTGAATTTTTTGGTCATGGCAGAAATGTTTTTACGCTTTTTCATGGCAGAGGGACGCATTTCCATCAGGGTTTTGACACCCATAATCACAACCAGAACGGCCAGCCACTCTTTGTAGGCTTTCATGGGCAGAACGGCGGAAACATATTTACCCAGCCAGATGGAACCTATGAAAATACCGACACCAAAGGAAAGCCCTACAGGCCAGGCAACCCGCTTTTCAATTTTTGCATAGCGCCAGAAAGATCCCAAGGGAGAAAACAGGGTCAGGGCCATGTTGGAAGGTTTGAGAACATTGGCCGCATTGATACCCACGGGACCCATGGTGTTGACAACCAATACCTGGAAGGCAGCCATGAGCATACCGCCGGCAGCGCCGATCATGGAAAAATAGGTACCTACCAGGATGGCACCGATAACGATCCACAGAGGATTCATATACCGGTACGCTTTGTTCAGCCAGTAACCGTTCTTTTCAATGGTATAGTCGGCAGCTTTGTCACCGTTTACATAAACGTCAAAACCGGTTTGAGGGGGGGTGTGACGGAAGGATGTAAAGGAAACCGAATACTTACCTGTGGCCTTGTCCAGATTAACTTTAGTTCCTTTGTCCCAGTAGTTACCGGAATTTTCGTCGGTAATAATAGTTCTGGAAAAGATAACAACCTTGCCGATCCTGTTGCCCTCTTTTACGATGGTGTTTATTCCGTAGTTGTTCTCATTGGCCCAGCGCAGGAAGTTCCACTGTTTGTCGGATGCAATGGGACCCATCATGGATCTGGCAGTTGCATCCACATCATTAAACTTCTTGTTCAGATAGAACATGGTAGTGGAATAGATGCCGTTTCCCTTGCCTAAAAGCACAGAGGGACCGCCGAATTTTTTCTTGTCCACCTTACCGAATTTTTCAGGTGCATTGGTAATCAGGTAGTAAAGGGGCGGAATAGCCGTATCCAAATCAAAGCCCCCTTTTTTAACGGCTTTCTTAAATTTTGCGACCTCATGAACACCATCGGTGTCCTTGGGGGCAAACATATCCTTCTGTGAAATGGTCAGATACAGATCCTGCCCGGGCTCGATCTGCCCCTTGATTTCAACCACATCCCCGGCCTTAAAACTGGCTGAGGATAGACTTGCGCTGGAGGCGGCAAAGGCACCCGGGGCTGACAACAACAGTGTCAGCAGCAGGACTGCCAGATAAGAACAACATTTTTTCATACGTCTCTCCTTTAAAAAGCAACTAAAAATTAAGTTCTAAAAAATTATAAATTAAAATACCTGGCAGCCAGCCGGGCTCCCAGGACACTTGTAATGCCTGATATCAGGATATAAACCAGTAATTTCCCAAAGGTTAGGGTGATATAACTGCCGGCCAGAGGGCCTGTAATATTTATAAGGGCGAATATGGCTGCCCCCTGGCCTGCGCCCATGACAAAGGGAAA
>PIVQ01001391.1 GCA_003354055.1 Desulfobacteraceae bacterium
ATGACATTTATTTATTCAGACGGTCTGGACATCGGCACCCTTGTTCAGGTAAGAATAACAGACGCGTTTGAATATGATATTGCCGGGGAGAAGGCATGAGTGCCGATATAAAACAACAAATCATCGCCATGGTCGGGCCTGACCTTGAACAAGTCGAAAAGGCTCTTGAAGAGAATCTGTCACCTAATCTGCAGCTGGTTAGGGAGATTGCCTCCCACCTGCTCTTTGCAGGGGGTAAACGGCTGCGGCCGCTGCTCATGATCCACGCCGCTCGCATGTGCGGGTATACCAATGGATATGAGGTTCTCTTTTCCACCATTTTTGAGTACCTCCACGCCGCCACCCTTCTCCACGATGACGTGGTGGACGGGGCTGATATGCGCCGTGGAAAAGCCGCGGCACATACCCTTTGGGATGCCCCCAAGGTGGTACTCACCGGTGATTTTCTTCTGGCAAGAGCCCTGGATATAGCCAGTAAAACCCGGTCTCCCAGAGTGATCTCAGTGATCGCCCATATCACCCAGGCCATGTCCCAGGGGGAGATCGATCAGATGGAAAAAGCGGGACAGCCGGATCTGTCTGAGGCTGAGTACAATGAGATCATTGAGCGGAAAACCGCCGTGCTCATTCAGGGTGCCTGTCGCAGCGGTGCCATTGTGGCAGAGGCGTCGGATGAAAAAGAAACTGCACTCAAGGATTACGGATTTCATCTGGGAATGGCGTTCCAGATGGCAGATGATCTGCTGGATTATATGGCCACTGCCGAAGAACTTGGGAAAAATCCCGGAGCGGACATGCGGGAGGGTAAACTGACCCTGCCCCTGATCCACAGCCTGGCCAATGCAGACGATACGGATCGGGAGTGGATCCTTGAAACCATGGTCCAGAGCGGATTTGATCCGGAGCGGTTTGCCGGATTAAAACAGCGCCTCATTGATCTTGGTGGGATTGCTTACACCGAGGAAAGGGCGGTTCGTCATGTGACGGCTGCCAAGGCTGCTCTTGATGTTTTTGAATCGTCTGAATCAAAGACCCTTCTGAATCTGATCGCAGATTACTCAATAACAAGAAAGGTATGATCATGAAAGTTAAATCAGCCGCATTGGTTGCAGGCATCGTCCTGGCATTTATGTTGATGTCAAGCCTTGCCCTGCCCATAAACAGCCTGGCTGCCAGGGCTTCTGA
>PIVQ01000574.1 GCA_003354055.1 Desulfobacteraceae bacterium
TATAGCTTTTCCCCTCTGGCAGAGACCACAACTTCTTCATGGGGAATATCCATACCTGATTTTTCCAGGGCCTTTTGAATGATCACGGGCAGGCCTGAGCAGCAGGGCACTTCCATGATGACCGAGGTAATGCTCTTGATACCGGACTCGGCAAAGACCTGGGCCAGTTTATCAATATACCCTTCAGGATCATCAAACTTAGGGCAGCCGATCATTACAGCCTTGCCTTCGAGGAAATCTGCATGGAAAGTGGGGTAGGCCACGGGCACGCAGTCTGCCGCGATCAAAAGATCGGCACCTTTCAGGAAAGGAGCGCCTGCAGGTACCAGGCGGATCTGTACAGGCCAGTGTCCCAGAGAAGAGGGGCCGCCGCTTGTAACGGGTTTTGCCTTGGTGGCGCACTGGCAGTCATGATCCGGTCCATGGTTATGGCCTGCTGTGGGAAAAACTTTCAGGGCTGCTGAAGGGCATCCGCCGCCGACAGGGGCTGTTTTTTTCTCTGCTTTTTGCTTTTCAAGCAGTTCTTCTACCGCTTCTTCGTCAAACTCGTCAGCAACACGTTCAACGATTTTCAAAGCGTCCTGGGGGCAATCTCCCAGGCAGGCGCCAAGGCCGTCGCAGTATTTGTCAGCAATGACTTTTGCCTTGCCGTCAATGATTTCAATGGCCCCTTCGGCACAGGAAGGTACGCAATTTCCACATCCATCACAGAGTTCGTCGTCAATTTCGATTATTTTACGGGTAACTTTCATTTTATATCTCCTGAGGTGCGCCTCGTTGTGTCGGAGGGCCCTGTTAATTACTTTTTTTAGTTGTGCTACATCAAGACTTCTTTTGCCAGCTCTCTTCCTGCATCCGTCAGGAAGAGCCGGTCGATTTTTTTTGAAAATGCGTCTGCATCAACCCCGTTCTTTTTCTCGCACTCATCCATGTTGGTGAGCATGTCTGCATCGTAGAGAACCTTGAAGTTGATGGTATCATCATCCTTGGGGTGATGGTGGTGGCCGATGATGTCGCAGACCTCATCCACCAAGTGTTCTTTGGCTCCCAGTTTTTCCAGGAGTTCTTTGGCCACAGGGGGCCCTTCCTGCTCCTGGTATTTGGCTGCCGAGGAGTTGTATTTTTCTTCGGCGTTTTTTATGCCTATATCATGAAGGTAGGCTGCGCAGAGCACCACGGCCAGATTGGCCTTTTCTTTTTTGCCTAACTGCTCTGCGAACCTGGCCACTTTACCGGCATGGCCGATCCGTTTAAAATCCGTTCGAAAGTATCGTTTCATCTCTACTGCCACCCGGTCTTTGAGCAGGTCGTCCATCTGACCCACAAACTCTTCAGGAAGGGTGCCCAGGCATTGTTCGGCAAACTGGCAATAGGATGCGCACCCGAAATCCATCTTGGGGTTTACAATCTTTTGTTTGCAGCCGCCGCAGCGCCGGGTGGCATCGTCCTTAAAAAACTCCATGGGGTGGCAGCATTCAGGGCATTCAGTTTCAAATATCGCGTCTGGGTTCCAGTATTGGGTATCCTGTCCTGGGCATTTCATGGTGTCACCTTCCTTTGTGAAAAAGCGAGAGCGGCGGGAACAGCTTGATCAGCGAGAGCAGTATTTGTGGCCGGCTTTTTCATTATTTGTTGCCGCCGGGCAGGGCGAACCTGCCCGGCATAGTTCTATTTATTCACCTGCCATCATGGCAGCTACATCTGCATCCGCGTCGGTAATGGGTTTGATATCAAAGTTCTCTACCAGTACGTTCAATACTGTGGGAGAGACAAAGGCCGGGAGTGAGGGTCCTAAGCGGATACCCTTGACGCCCAGATGAAGCAGGGCCAGAAGAACGGCGACTGCCTTCTGCTCGTACCATCCGATGTCAAAGGAGATCGGCAGGTCATTGATATCTTCCAGACCAAAGACCTCTTTGAGCTTAAGGGCGATCACGGCCAGGGAGTAACTGTCGTTGCACTGCCCAGCATCCAGTACTCTCGGAATGCCGCCGATATCTCCCAGGTTCAGTTTATTGTATCTGTACTTGGCGCAGCCGGCTGTCAGGATAACCGCATCTGCGGGAAGTTTTTCAGCCACTTCAGTAAAGTAGTTGCGGCCTTTCTGGCGGCCGTCGCAGCCGGCCATCACAACAAAGCGTTTGATGGCACCGGATTTTACCGCGTCAACAACCTTGTCTGCCAGAGCAAGAACCTGGTTGTGGGCAAATCCGCCAACAATTTTGCCGGTTTCCAGTTCTGTGGGAGCAGCACAGGTTTTGGCCTGTTCAACAATGGCGGAAAAATCCTTGGCACCGCCGGCAGCTCTGTCCGCAATAAAAGTAGCGCCTGCGTATGAGGAAACGCCTGTGGTATACATCTTATCCAGGTAGGTGTTTTTCTTTTTCAGGGGAACCAGGCAGTTGGTTGTCATGAGGATGGGGCCGTTAAAGGCTTCAAACTCATCATTCTGATGCCACCAGGATCCGCCGTAGTTACCTTTGAGATGGCTGTACTTCTTAAACGCCGGATAGTAATTGGCAGGCAGCATCTCACCGTGGGTGTATACGTCAACACCGGTGCCGTCTGTCTGTTTCAGCAATTCTTCCATATCTTTAAGATCATGGCCGGAGATCAATATTCCAGGATTCGTACCAACTCCGATATTAACTTCGCTCAATTCGGGATTGCCGTATGCAGTTGTATTGGCCTCATCAAGAGCTGCCATGGTGGTTACAGCAACTTCACCGCATTTAAGGACCATGCCTACCATTTCATCAACGGTAAGATCCTTAGTGGTGGAGGCAAGTCCCTCAATCATGAAATCCCAGACATCTTCTTTTTCAACACCCAGGACAGCGGCATGGTCTGCATAGGCAGCAACACCTTTAAGGCCGAGGATGAGAAGTTCTCTCAAAGATCTGACATCTTCGTTTTCAGTGGCCAGGACACCGACTGTTTCCGCTTTGCCCTGGAAGGTGGCGACATCATTGGAGTACCAGGTGACGCTTTCATCGAGATCTGTTCCGAGTTTATCACCGGCAGCGTCGGTAAGTTCTTTTTTCAGAGTCTGAGCTCTGTTAATCCACTGCACCAGATTCTCATCATTAAAGTTGGCATTGGTAATGGTGGTAAACAATCCCTGACTGATAAAGGCGGCCACAGAGTTGGACACTGTCACCCCGGCGGCTTTGGAAAGACTGGCAACCACGGCAATCCCTTTAAGGTTGAAGATCAAAAGATCCTGAAGATTGGCTGTGGTATTTTCTTTTCCGCACATCCCCTTGACGGTGCATCCTTCGTTTTTTGCTGCTTCCTGACATTGAAAACAAAACATCTGACTTTCTCCTTATATTTGAGTGATGGACAAATCATCTTTACATCCTGGTGTGAAACTACTATAGAAAAAGGCGTAAAACATTGACCTGGATCAAGATGAAACAATTTTTTAGGTTTTTTTATAAAAAAAGACAACGTTTTAGAACTGAAAGGCATATTCTACCATTAAAGTATTAAAATCCATACCGCTTTTTTCAGGATTATCCGATGACCAGCTGGAAAAATTCTCAAGCCTTGCCAAAGAAATGAAATTCGGCCGGGGAGAGATCATTTTCCAGGAAGGGGATCGGGCAAACGGATTTTATATTGTGGCCAAGGGAAAGATAAAAGTTTTTAAGTTGTCCTTTGAGGGCAAGGAACAGATCCTTCATATATACGGGCCCGGCCATACATTCGGTGAAGTCCCGGTATTCGAAGGCAAAAGCTTTCCTGCCTCGTCCATGGCTCTGGAAGCTTCCACCATTTTATTTCTGCCCAGGGATTCCTTTGTAGATCTGCTCACGGCCTCCCCTGCCCTTGCCATGAATATGCTGGCGGATCTGTCTCGGCGCCTGCGGGCCTTTACCGTTCAGATCGAGAATTTAAGCCTCAAGGAAGTACCGGCCCGTCTGGCTGCCTATATTATAACCCTGGCCCAGGAGGCTGCGCCGGAAGGAAATCCCGATCTTATGCCGGACAAGGTCACCCTCCCAATCTCCAAAGCCCAGCTGGCCAACCTTATCGGTACCACCCCGGAAACCGTGTCCAGAATCTTTAAAAAAATGGCAGATGCCGGCTTGATAAAAGTCCAGACAAAGGATATTCTTATCCAGAATTTGGATGGACTATCCGAACTTTCTGAAATCGGCCGCCTGTAAACGCCAAAGCTCAATAACCGCTGAGTCCTAACGTTGATCCCTACAGTTGATCCCCACAGTTGCTCTTGAATTCTTGTTGCCATACCGTCATTAACATTTAAACATTTGAGAAATTAATGCCCGAAAGCCACAAATATATCCAGTTTGGCCAGGACCTGGATCCTTCAGCCATTGAGCAGATGGACAATGCCATGTCTCTGCCCGTCTCCGTCAAAGGGGCGCTTATGCCGGATGCCCACAAGGGATACGGCCTGCCCATCGGCGGGGTATTGGCAACGGACAATGCGGTTATCCCCTATGCCGTGGGGGTGGATATTGCCTGCCGGGTGAAGCTTTCGGTACTTCCCATTCCTTTTGATCAATACGACGGGCTCAGGGGAGAGTTGAAAAAATCCCTCGATACCCAGACCCTGTTCGGATACGGAAAATCTTTTAAGCGCCCCAAGGACCATCCGGTCATGGATCAGGACTGGGCATTTTGTTCCACTGTGGCCTCTCTTAAGGAAAAGGCCCGGCAACAATTGGGCACCAGCGGATCCGGCAATCATTTTGCCGAATTCGGCCGGTTGAGTCTGGATGCCCCTGCCCTGGGACTTGATCCGGGTGATTATATTGCCCTTCTCAC
>PIVQ01000575.1 GCA_003354055.1 Desulfobacteraceae bacterium
TCTGCAAAGTCCGGTAAAAGCGCATTTACTTTCCGGTAATCCGCTACTGCGCTTTCAAACGACCAGGCGCGGCTGTGAAGCAGCCCCCGATTATAATATGCATCTACATGATCCGGATCTGCTTCAATGGTTTTTGTGTAATACTCAATGGCCCTTTTATATTGGCCGTTTGAGTGGAATTTAACGGCTTGTTCATAAAAGAATTCAGGCGTCTTCTGTGTATCATTTTGCGCAATAGATGGCTGGGAGAAAACACTTACCCAAAAAAACATTGCCAGTACCAATATTTTGGGGGTTAAGTCCTTCATTCTTTGCTACTCAAAGAAATCCATACGGCCTATTTCAGCCGCCAGAAGAGCTCTGATTTCCTCATGCCTCAACTTCTCTGCCACATCAACTGCTGTTAATCCTGAATGATCCTTGTGAGTCAGCAGTGCATATCTCTGGCATGAGATGCCCGTACCTGTAAGACTGAAGATTATGGATTTTACCTCTTTGATGTCATTCTTTGCGACTGCGTAGTAAAGTGGGGTTCTTCCTATATCGTCTTCCTTGAACTGATTATTGCTCAAAGCTCTCCCCTCCTTTATGTAAATAAGTTTCCTGGACCTAATGTTTGAGCCAACCAGCCGACCAAAGATTTTGAGAGTCTGCACAGCCTTTTCAGAAAACCGAGCAGGTTATCCCGGTCTGGGTCGGCGATTGGTTATACATCTTTAACGGAAATTTCCAAATTTATAAGTTTAATACCGAATCTCTTTGTCACGTTTTGGACTAAGGCAAGTATATCTTCAATATGATTTGGCTTTAACAAATTCTGTGATCTTTGTTCGGTGATTGGGGCGCACAACTCTTTTCTTTTATATGAACCAATTTGCATTTGAACTGCAGGAGGGATGATATCATTCAGCCTATTTTGAGCGCCTTTTAAATTATAAACAGAATTTTTAAATTTACTTTTATCAAAAATTACCCATGACGCTTTCGACGATGTCAAGAAAGTGTATCCGTCCGCAGTTTGACATTTTACATCCTGTTGCTCCCAGTTGAGACTGTCTTGCGTTTTACCTTCTTGGCAACTTACAGACGAGAAACTATAAAAAGCTGTGAATGCAACAAAAACAATGAAAAGCTTTTTCATATCGTAGTCCTAATTTCAAAGTATAACATTTCCAAATAACCGGCTTGCTCGTGTTCATTTGGGTTGTTGAGATTTATAGTGCAATAATCAAGGTTTGACCCTCGATCTACTCTTTCCCTCCCTCTGGGGGGATGGATTCTTCGCCCCTTTTAATTTCAGGGTAAACATCTGGAAAATATTTAATTTGATCTTTTCTATGGGCTGGAAAACTCTCTGTAGTCGGATTATAAGTGACCAATCTTGGATAAGCCCCATCTGACCAAGGTCCGTTTTTAGGAGGGAAACGTACATATATATGAGGATGTTTGAAATAATTATCCCCATGTTCATCAATTGCTAAAATATCATCATATGGGATTTGTCCAATCACTTCTAAAGTAGCGCGATTTCTATTAGGCAACTTATTCCAAAAATGGCGTGCTCTCATTTCCATATCACGATCTATCTCAACAGCCCAAGGATCATCATAAGGTCTTTCGGTTCTGATGTTTTCATCACAATCCCATTTGATACCATCATCATCGAGATAACCAAAGTGACTTCTAATTAAAATCTTTATACCAGAATGATAATGTCCAATGAAATTATATGCTCGCCATGTTGGATATTTATCAAAATCCTTGATTTCTCCACTGTAAGGATACTCTTTCGTATCTGGATCACGCAGAAGTACGGAGGTGCGTTGTAAACCACCAATTCCCCCTAAATGCGTGATCGCTTTTCTCTTGGTGGCAAGTATCGACCTTAGTTTGGTTTTCGATGCTCGTTTTCTTATTTGTAGAGATATTCCAAAGTATGCAAATAGTAGGTGATCAAATCGAGGTTGAAAAAGTTTATCTTCGAGCTCGGCTTTGCCCCAGAGATTGTATTCACTGATACCATTTTCTATGCACCATCTCCTAAAATCATCCCTCGATTTTTTAGAAAAATTGCATGCGGCAACAAAAATCATTCCATACAATTCTGACCGTTCTTCTTCTTTTATACTGTTAAGATAGCCGATCAGCTTTTTGGGGGTGATTGTTTTTTCTCTTTTACACTGAATCAGCCAAACTCTGTCTTCTTCTGTAACTGCATCGGCTGGGTCTGCTGAATCCTCATTTTCAATCGTATCGCTGCTGTCACTGCAAATTTCCCAACCTCTTGCATCAAAACCGTCATCTGATCCTTGACGGCCGGTTGCCTCCAACGCTCGCCAGTTTCTGAAATCATAGATGAGTTGCCGCACGAGATCTTCGAATCTGTGAGGCTCTAAGTCTTCGAAATGAAGCGGATTTATTGTTTTAGTTGTAACGGCCATTTCGTTGCATATCCTTGAGTTTTATAATTTTATTTCTGTGGCAATAGCCTTTTTTTGATACGCCAGGACAGAATGTCAATCAACTTTTGAACGGCACGTAAAGCGGCTGATAATAGTTGGCTAAAATAGTGAGATACGAACGGCAGCTAACTGTTAGCAGTCCGTTTGCACGTCTTGGTAGCCTTAAAATGCACAATGCCATTCATCATAAGAAACACCATTAGATAATTTCATATTAAAAATTCTATCTTGGATCCCCTTTGAATATATGGTTATAGGCCACATACGCATATGGCCTTGTCCACTTCCCCCCATATTAACTCTTCTGAAATATGCTTCTAATTCACGCATGTCATTATACGTCCATGCAAGTTTCGAAAATAGTCCTGTTAATAAAACACTAATTGGAGCGAAGAAATCTTTTTGCCTTTCTGCTCCTATTGCAGCGCAAACATAAGATGTATTAGCTGAACCATTATCTCCATAAATTTCTTTTAGACCATCGTTGTAATGTGCCCACACAGGACCTAAGAAAACAGACTTGTGGGCCGTCCATGTTGCTAAATCTGATATTGTAATGAAGTCTATTTGCTGAATGGGATGTTCAACATGATTTGCATCAGCTTCCCACAATGACTTCTCTATGTTTTCGATAGGCTTTGATTTATCATTTTTCCATGAATGAGAATGGGCTAATAAACCATAAATAATCTTTGAGTTTAACTCTCGATACGGGCTTCCCTCTTGAACTGGCAAGTTTTTTCTAATTTTAGCCGCTGTTTCAACAGCCTCTTTAATGTGTATAGCTTTTACAGTGGTTTTACACTCAAAAGCTGCAGCAACACCACCTGCCAAATAAAGCTTTTTGTCTAAGAGAATTTTAGGGTAAGAAGGGTGTAAAATGATTATATCTATTTGTGGGCTAGCGTAGCCATTTTCACATAGTATCCTACCTTTGGTTACAATATGAAAATATGATGGAAGCCAATTCTTTAATAATGTAGCCCAATTTTCTTCACCTTGATCACCTGCTGTACCGGGATCTTCGGTTGCACGCTTCATAATTCGGTCATATTCTTCTTGAATATCACGTTGAGCAGATATTAAGAAATCATGAATATCGTGTTGTTCTTCCATTTAAAGGCCTACTCCATACTTAAAATTAAGACTAACAAGTAGTTGACCGGACCCGGATAGTGGAGATATGCGGGTCTGGATATCATTCAATATTAATCTTAACCGTATATCATGTAGATCTGAATGATATATGCCGGGGATAATTGCCATAATTGGTTCAAGGGTTTATTTCCCCTTTTGTTCTGAGAAGCAGACTCATATATCGTCTTTTTTGAAGAAAACCATTACCGGTCTGAAAATGCAAGTGCAAACTTGATTTATGGTAAAATTGGGGGGATGCTTTTTTAAAGATTACAAACCATGGGAACCAGGCAGTCGGGGGCGTGGAGGTCCGGAGCGACGTGGAATTTTTTGGGCGCCATGGACTGGCAGAACAAAAAATTCCCGCTACCTTGCCGCATAGGACGGGCGGCGGGGTATTAGTGGAGGGTCCCGCGGCTCCGGCTGCCGGGTTTGTGCCGAAACATCCGGCAGACAGAGCTTTTTGCAAATCGTATGGAGTCGATGCGAATAAATTTAAGTTGGAACAAATGGGGTTTTCACATTGCATTCATAGGGCCGAATGTTTCAATCAAAGCCTTTATCCGCAGCCTGTATGAATCCCTGGCCACTTTTGGAGAAGACCGGGAGCAGCTTTTTTTTTGGGGCGGGTTTGCGGGCAGGCGGTTGGGATACCTGGATAATTTGTTGCGGGTTCTGTGCCGGTGACGGCCGGTGGTAAAACCGGCCGGCCAGGGTCAGGACTTTTGATGAGTATCTGTTTTTGTCGATGATCCGGCATTTGCCTCTGGAACAGACCCGGATTAAGTTTTCCTGTTTTGCGCCATTTTTCGGGCCGGCATAATAGTAGGTCAGGGGGATTCGCCAGGAGCGCAGCCTGTGGCGTTTTCCTGCGGGCACTCTGCTTTCCGACACTGCTCTGTTGTACATTTTATCGAGGTACCAGGCGCCTGCCAGGACGGAGGATCTGGGATTAAAGGGATTGTTCTCAATGGTTATGCCTGAGGCTGTCAAGGACGTAAAGGCCTCTTCAAAGGTGGCGTCAATGGTCTGCATCAGGCCCTTGGCCGAGCTGAGCCTGGTTTTGGCCTTGGCGTTGCCGTCTGATTCCACAAGGATGACTCCCACTAATATCTGATGGGGGATGTCAAAGGTGTCTGCGGCATTGGCGATAATATCCCCGTATTGGCTGATGAGTTGGTGGGTCTGGACGAAATGA
>PIVQ01001392.1 GCA_003354055.1 Desulfobacteraceae bacterium
TCCCGGCGCAAAAGCGATGTCTAGTCAAACCAGTCTGCAGCGGACGGATCATCAGAGCCCGGAATGCCACCATAGGTTTCCGGTCGTTAAATCCCCATCCAAACCAACGCCAAGACAGATCAAAAATACACCCAGCAAAAAACCGCTTTTCAGCGGAGACGCTCCCGCCATGCCCAAAACAAAACTCAAAAATCAGGGTTGACTAAAGCTGGTACTCTAACCCCTTTATCGATACAAAGAAGACAGAGAAAACGATAAAGCATTAGAACTGGCTGACGAAATTAAAACCAGCTACCCCGACTCGATTACCCACCGAAAACAACGTCTCGTTGTCCTGCTAGAAAAAAACATTTAGACCCAGCTAGCCGTTAGGATGCCATAGGTACATGAGTACAATACAAAAAATCATCACATCGATAGTTCCTAAATCATGGGCGCAAAATATGGAAAATGAGTCTCGAACCTGGATGCTCACATGTTCTTGCGGACATAAAATATCGGTATGGGAACTGGGTGGAATCAGATGGAAAGCAACAGGCAACCCTAGAAAACTCAGGCTTTGTTCTAAATGTGGGAAATCCAGTTGGATGACAGTAAGAACAGAAGCATAACCGCCCTCTCCAAGCGACGCACACACTTTTGCACCGTTGCGTTGAAAAATCTTTTCCAGCAAAACTATTGCACCCACCCTTCCCTCAAACCATTTCGAATGGCCTAGGGGGAGCGACAAAACATCCAGTTTCTCCTTCAATAAGAACTCGGTCAACCCATGTGCTTATATATGGATCCAAACTCAAAATCTCCCTACTTGTCAACCGGTCAAAAAGCCCAAAGCGCAGACTGAATGCTGCAAATTCTAATTGAATCAGCGATCCATTTCTAACCGCACCCCTTGGGTGGTCACGTTCAGGAGATAGGTTTTAAAATCTCCGATTTCCGGAGCAATCCCGAGGCCAACGGCGCAGTCGACGAGACCGGAGCCGGAGATTTTTGCGGGGATGTTCTGCTCCCCGAAGAGACGGATGATTTCAGCGAGGGCCTCGTTGCAAAGGCCCATCTCTTTCATCAGCTTCTGGTTTAGCGTTAGCATTTTACCCAGGCGCGAAAAATCTTCGATGACCTCGCCGACGCAGGCGTCCATGCGGTCGAAGATCCGTTCAAAATAGTCGGCGTTCAGGGCGC
>PIVQ01001393.1 GCA_003354055.1 Desulfobacteraceae bacterium
GATATTATTGCACTCTGGACGCACCCCAGATCCATATCAACAGCGTTTGAACGGGTTATGATGGAACGGGGAGACGTTAATGTACTCCATGAGCCCTTTTCATATCTTTATTACGTCCATGAAGGCGATGCCAGCATTAATCAGCAGTATGTGAATCCGGATCACCCCACGGATTACTCCGGCATTCGGAATCATATTCTCAAGGCGGCAGATCACGGCCCCGTATTTTTCAAGGACATGTGCGCTCACTGTTATGACCAGGTGATGGAAGATAACTCCTTTCTGGAGCGGGTGACCCATACGTTCCTCATCCGGGACCCTGCAAAGGCCATCGCCTCTTACTATGCCATGAACAAGGATGTAACCCTTGAAGAAATCGGTTTGGAACAGTTATGCGGTGTGTTCAAAAAAATTCAGGCAATGGGCCTGGACACCGTTGTCGTGGATGCCGATGATCTTGAAGATGACCCTGATGTTACGGTGCAGGCTTATTGCGACGCCATTGACATTCCCTTTATCCCGGAAGCCATGACCTGGGAGTCCCGGCATCAGAAAGAGTGGGACATCTGGGAAGACTGGCACAAGGATGCGGCAAGGACCACCGGTATCAAGAAAAATATGGAGACCTTTGAAGTGACTGTTGATAACAGTGAGCACCTCAGATCTTTTTACAATCATCAGGCCCCCTATTACAAGGTCTTGTATGACCAGCGTGTAGAGCCTGTTTTCAGCTACTGATTGATCCTGAAAATTCTGATTTCATCTGCGTCCCATAAATCCTTCATACGACATGGTTATGGGACGCAGATTTACTCAGGATGAACGCAGATTGTTTATGCTGATTGTTTTACAACGATCACCCATCAGGATGGACGTTTTTTATTTTGATTCCGGGCCTTATTTTGCTGTTAGGTTATAGACACCGTCCCAATCATCTGCCGGAGGCTCTTCAAGATATGCTTCGCACCGAGCTATGTATGTTGTGGAGGGTCCATCTTCAGGGTTGTCTTGTACAATGGATTCAAACTCAGCCTTTGCTTCACCAAATTTTCGATTTTTATACAATTCAAGTGCGCTGTTATATCGGGAGACCAGGTTGGATGTCAGATCATCCAAGTTTCCTTTGGTTTCCATTAACTCATAAACCGTTATGGGTTCTTTTTTACCAACGACTCGAATGG
>PIVQ01001394.1 GCA_003354055.1 Desulfobacteraceae bacterium
AGAACATGATATAACTTTGCAACAGCAAGAACCAAAGGGAGGATTAGGAATGGTTAAGAGAGTAGTAGGGGCAGTAGTAGGAGCAGCAGCAGGAGCAGTAGCAGGAGCAGCAGCAGGAGTATTAGTAGGAGGAGTAATAGGAACAGTAGTAGAAGTAGTAGGAGGATTAGGAGGATTAGGAAGAGGAGCAGTAGCAGCAGGAGCAGTAGCAGGAGGATTAGCAGGAGGATTAGCAGGAGGATTAGCAGGAGCAGGAGTAAGAGAAGTAGTAGGATTAGCAGGAGTAGTAGTAGCATTAGGAGCATTAGGAGCATTAGGAGCAGGAACAGGAACAGGAACAGGAACAGCAGCAGCAGCAGCATTAGCATTAGCATTAGCAGGAGCAGTAGCAGCAGCAGTAGCAGGAGCAGTAGCAGGAGCAGCAGCAGGAGCAGTAGCAGGAGCAGCAGCAGGAGCAGTAGTAGCAGCAGGAGGAGCAGCAGTAGGAGTAGCAGTAGGAGCAGCAGTAGCAGGAGCAGCAGTAGGAGTAGGAGCAGCATTAGTAGCATTAGGAAAAGGAGCAGTAGCAACAGGAGCAGTAGCAGGAGAAGTAGGAGAAGTAGTAGGAGTAGCAGTAGGAGCAGGAGTAGGAATAGTAGGAATAGTAGGAATAGTAGTAGGAATAGTAGTAGGAGCAGTAGTAGCAGCAGGAGAAGTAGGAGAAGTAGTAGGAGCAGCAGGAGAAGTAGGAGAAGTAGGAGCAGCAGGAGAAGTAGTAGGAGCAGCAGGAGAAGTAGGAGAAGTAGGAGAAGTAGGAGCAGCAGGAGAAGTAGTAGGAGCAGCAGGAGAAGTAGGAGAAGTAGGAGGAGTAGGAGGAGTAGTAGTAGCATTAGGAGCAGTAGTAGTAGCATTAGCATTAGTATTAGCAACAAGAGTAACAGGAGCAGCAGCAGGAGGAGTAGGAGCAGCAGCAGGAGTAACAAGAGTAACAAGAGTAACAAGAGCAGCAGCAGGAGTATTAAGAATAGTAGCATTCGGAGGAGCAGTAGGAGGAGGAGCAGTAGCAGGAGGAGGAGCAGTAGGAGGAGTAGCAGGAGCATTAGTAACAGGAGCATTAGGAGGAGTAGTAGCATTAGGAGCAGCAGCAGGAGCAGTAGCAGGAGCAGTAGTAGGAGGAGCAGTAGGAGCAGCAGGAGTAGTAG
>PIVQ01000576.1 GCA_003354055.1 Desulfobacteraceae bacterium
GACATCTCCACCTACGGCGGATGTACCTCAGCCATGACCGCCGCCCTTGAAAGCACACGGATCATTGAAGATGAAAACCTGCTGGACAATTCTGCAGAAGTCGGCGCTTACCTGATGGAAAAACTTGAAACCCTGACCAAGTACGACATTGTCGGTGAAGTCCGGGGACAGGGCCTGTTTGCAGGCATTGAGTTTGTCACCGACCGTGCGACCAAGGAGCCCATCACCGAAGGCCAGATGGCACAGCTCATGGGTAATGTAATGGCACAGAACGTCATCGTGGGCCGGACCAACTCAAGTTTCCACGGCCTGAACAACATCATGAACTTTGCCCCCTGCCTGATCATCACCAAAGAACAGGTGGATACTATTGTAGATGCTGTTGAAACAGCCATCCAAAAAACTTTTGAATAGGGCCATCCCAGGACGGACCTATTTAACTTAGGGACCGCGCAAAAATAACTTCACATAGTCTGTTTGCAAAAACCCTTAAAACATTGGGTATTTTGCAAACAGAACGTGAACTAATTATTGCGCGACCCCTTAATATAATTTTTTCTATATAAATGAACTAAAGGAGAACGAGAAATGCTAGTTGGAATTCTTAAAGAAATCAAAGTACTGGAAAACAGAGTATGTATGACCCCTGCCGGTGTTGTTGCCATGAAACAGAACGGTCACGACGTCATGGTTGAAACCACTGCAGGTGATGCTGTAGGTTTTACCGATGCAGATTACACTGCTGCCGGTGCCACCATCGGCGCCACTCCTGCAGATGTTTATGCTGCCTGCGACATGGTCATGCATGTTAAAGAACCCCAGCCCTCTGAGTACGACATGATCCGTAAAGACCAGATCGTTTTCACCTATCTCCACCTTGCAGCTGATGAACAGCAGACCAATGCACTGATCGAAGCTAACTCCGTCAACATCGCCTATGAAACCATTGAAAAAGACAACGGGTCCCTTCCCCTGCTGCTTCCCATGAGTGAAGTTGCCGGTCGTATGGCTACCCAGGAAGCTGCCAAATACCTTGAAATGCCCCAGGGCGGCATGGGTGTTCTTCTCGGTGGCGTGACAGGTGTTGAGCCTGCGACTGTTGTTGTTATCGGCGGTGGTGTTGTGGGTATCAACGCAGCCAAAATGGCCTGCGGCCTTGGTGCAAAAGTTTATATCCTGGACAACAATCTGGAAAGACTCAGATACCTGGACGATGTCATGCCCGCCAACTGCTTCCCGATCATGTCCAATGCAGCCATCCTTGAAGAAATGGTTATCAAGGCTGACGTTGTTATCGGTGCGGTTCTTGTTGCCGGTGCAAAAGCACCCAAACTTTTAACCCGCGACATGCTCAAGAAAATGAAAGACGGTTCCGTTATTGTTGACGTTGCCATTGACCAAGGCGGATGCTTCGAGACTTCAAGAGCCACTACCCACGAAGATCCCTGCTATGTTGAAGAGGGTGTTATCCATTACTGCGTAGCCAACATGCCCGGCGCCGTTGCCAGAACCTCTACCAGAGCTCTGACCAACGCCACCCTCCCGTATGCCATTGAAATTGCAAACAAGGGTTGGAAAAAAGCCATGCAGGAAAACAAGGAAATCAAACTGGGAGCCAATGTCATCGCAGGCCAGGTAGTTTATAAAGCTGTTGCCGAAGCCTTTGACCTTGACTATACACCAGTCGAAGAGTTCCTGTCCTAATTTATGCTTGAACGAAAACTCACCCATCTGCCTCGTTGCTGCAAAAACCTGAAATCCTCATGTACATGAGTACACTCCGGTTTCAAATTTTCTTGCGCCTTGCACATGGGCAAGTTTTCATCCAAGCACGGAGTTCCTGTCCTAATAAAATTTAGGTCAAAAGATCATCATCCATAGGAGCCTTAACCATGCGAACCATATACATGTGTCGTATGGATGATGATCTTACACTTTCCGCATCACGGGTTTCACGGTCTGGCACTGCGCACCTCATCCCTTATAACCTCGTGTCGAAACCCATGATGCGGTTTACTAAAAAAATGACGGGGGTTTTAATGAAGTCCCATAGGATTTCCCGCCTTTTACCACAATTTTCACCTCCCCTTTTTTCAGGTCCAACCCCTTCCTGCGCCTGTTTGCCAGAATCCATTGTTCGTCATTTTATTGCCCGACATTTTAATTTCTTCCTTTATTTCTTACGGAGTATGCCATGCTGTCTTTGATCAAACGCAACTTAAGTATCAAACTTCTGTTGATGCTCATCCTTGTTCTCGGTGTCTCCTTTGCCGGGTTGTCCTTTACCATTTTAAAACGGCAGAGCGGTCTTTTACTGGATATGAGTGAACGGATCGCTGCTGCCCTGAAAGAGACTGAAAAGTCAAACAAATCGGATTTCTCCAGATTGGAATCAGAGGTCAATCAGCTTCTGGGCCAAATGAAAGACGATACCTCAGCCAATCTCTCAAACGCCACCCGGGATGCCCTGATAGAGGAAGAAAAACAGGTCCAGAAGGGTCTGGAATCCCTGCTGCTTAAAAGTGCCCAAGGGGTAACCGGTATGCTGAACTCCGTTACCCCGTCCACCATCATGCAGAAAAACTTTCGAGAACTGATCAAGTACAGCAAGGCGGCTGCCCAGACCGATGAAATCGTTTACACCCTATTCTTTGATAAAGAGGGAGAGCCCCTGCCCGGCTTTCTGAATGCCAAGGATAAACGGGTCAAACAATACGTTAAAACCGGCCAGGGCGATACCAATATTCAAAAGGTGGTATCCCAGTCCAAAAAAGATCCCGAAGTGATTGTCTTTGAGCAGCCCATTGAATATTTCGGGGCTGTCCAGGGAAAAATCATCATCTGCATGAGCCGGGATTCGGTGATCCAGGAAGTGGCTGAACTCAACTCCAGATTTGCCAACCTGACTGCCTCCAATGAGGCAAGGATAGCCACCGCTCTTGAGACTGGCTCCAAAGGGGTGACATCAGAAATCAAAAAAAACCTGAACAAGATTACCCTGAAAAACACGGCTGCGTTTCAAAATACGGCTGATATTTTGCTATCCTCTGCCGGGACGGTTAAATCCAGTATCACTTATGTCACCATTACCGTGGGACTTTTCTGCTCTCTGCTCATCCTTACCCTCACCGGTCTGGTTTTAAAGTTTGCCGTGATCACCCCCATCCAAAAAATCTCAGACGGCCTCAAGGACACAGCCCAGGGAGAGGGCGACCTGACCAGGCGCCTCGGCTCTCACAGAACCGATGAAATCGGCACCCTGGCCAATTGGTTTGATGCCTTTTTAGAACGACTCAACACCATCATTATCGATATTCGGACCAATGCAGGCACCGTAACCCGGGCCTCCCAGGAAGTATTGTCCGCAGCCTCAGGCATGAACAAAGATTCCGAAGAGCTCTCCGACCGAGCTAATGCGGTAGCCGCGGCAACCGAGGAGATGAGCACGAACATGGATTCCGTAGCTGCGGCCAGCGAACAAGCCGCCACCAATATGAGTACGGTATCCGATGCAGCCGGTCAGATGAAAATGACCTTAAGCGAGGTTGCGCAAAATTGTGACAAGGCAAGATCAGTCACAGACCAAGCCGGCACCAATGCAGCCACGGCATCCACCAGGGTTGAACAACTCGGAGATGCTGCCAGGGAAATAAGCAAGGTCACCGAGGTGATCACGGAGATTGCCGAGCAGACAAACCTTCTTGCCCTGAATGCCACCATTGAAGCTGCAAGGGCCGGAGAATCGGGCAAAGGATTTGCCGTAGTGGCCGGAGAAATCAAAAGCCTGGCCTCCCAGACTGCAGATGCCACCTTGAATATCCGGGAAAAAATCCAAGGAATTCAGATCTCCACCCAAGACACGGTGACAGAGGTCGGCAACATCACCCGGGTCATCTCAGAGGTTAACGAAATAGTCGTTACCATCGCAGGCGCCGTTGAAGAGCAATCCGCCATTGCAGCGGAAGTGGCAGAAAACGTCAGCCAGGCCTCGGATGGGATTGATGAGGTCAATGAAAATGTGGCCCAGAGCTCCCAGGTATCAACGGAAATTGCCAGGGATATTTCTGAAGTCAACACGGTAACCCGGACCATCTCCGAAAGAAGCTCGAAAATGGAAGCCCAGGCCGGGGAATTGTCGGATCTATCCCAGACCCTCAGGGAAATGATCGGGGTTTTTAAGGTATCTGACAAGTAATAAACAAGGTTAAGGAAATCGGTGCAGGAAAAGAGGAGATGTGAAATTTCACATCTCCTCTTTTTCGTTCTGGCGGTAATCAACCTGTTACCGGTTCCGGCAAACGCTTATTCTTTTTTGTCATATGCACCCAACCCGGCAGCGGCAGAGCGAGGGGGATTCCGTTAAGTCTCAAGCGGTCGTCCTGACCGCTTGAAACGCGGAAATGCCCGCCCTTTTCTGTCTTGAAGATGACAGTCATTAACGCCACTCCACCCCCTCACCCCACCGCTGCCTAATCCTCCGGGCCTGCAAAAAAAGATATAAAAACCATTCGAGAGCATAAGAAACCTATCTGTGTATAATCTTTCCTGTTGCAATTTTGAGTAGGGTAGGAATATTCTCCAATTTTGTTGATTCCCATACCAACGGAATTGAAGATTGTCGCATACTATATATTGTGGTCTGAAAATTAGAAAGAAAGCGACCAATTACAGAAGAGCGTTTAATCGATTGTTGCATTACGACAACAGCATCTGGGGTTGGTTTCAGTGGAGCAACAAATCGATTAAATGTGTGAACTGGATGTTAGATAGGTGACGAAGCGTCT
>PIVQ01001395.1 GCA_003354055.1 Desulfobacteraceae bacterium
TCTCGTTAAGAACGATAATCCGATCTTCAAAATCGGAAAAAACAGCCCGAAGTAACGTGGCCACGGCTTCCCTTCCGGATCCGGTAACCCCGATTGCCCGTATGTCCGGACTCCCTTTTGCAAGGATGGTTGTGATCAAACGTCTGCAGGCATCCACTGGATTGCCCCTGGTTTGATCATAGATATCTAAAAGCTGTCGGCCGGTGTTTACGCTGGAGATAACAGCTTTAGCTCCGGTTGAACCGAGATCAAGACCAAGAACAGCCGGTTGCCTGTCCCAGTCAGTCGCCACGCAATCTTCATCCATAATGGTGACTTGATCCTTCCAATTACTTGCAGGCTTAAGGACACCAAAACGTTTTTTGCGAATGTGAATGAGTTGGGTAACGTCTTTGGGCAATGCCTTCAGCGAATCCTTGTTGACCTGCTCTTTGGCAATCATTGCGGCTCCTACCGCTTCAAAAACAAGATTGTGTTCAGGAAGTTTGACCTCTTGTCCCATGAACGTCTCAAATGCATTTTTAAAGGACTGAATCTGAGAGCTGCCCCCGATTAAATAAACCGGTCCTTTGACTTCATTTCGGGCAACCAGCGCCCGTGTATTTCTCGCCACAGATCCGAAGAAACCGTTGAAAAGATCATCGGCCGGTTTTCCCTGGTTGGCAAAATGGGTCATTTCACTTTTGGCAAAAACAGAACATCGTGCGGTTATCGGAATACTGCTTTTTGCATTAAGGGCAAGTTGATCCGCTTCTTTGAGTTCCATTCCAAAGCGACCGGCCATTTTTTGAATGTTTTCCCCGGTACCGGAAGAGCATTTTTCATTTTCAAGATATTGATACTGAAATCCGTTTCCGGCAGCGCCTTCTACAATAGGCTGACGGGTTAAAACACTATACCCCCTGGCACCGACGCTGACAAGGTTCAAGGATTCTGCAAGATCCGGTTGACTATCCAGTGCCGCCTCCTGACAGGAGTCTTCAGGAAGTATTAAAACCGGCTCTGTCAACTCACCGGCATAAACGCCGGTGGCGCCCAAGGCGGCACAGGAGTCGATTCTATTTTCAGTGTACCAGTTTTGAAAAACCTCGAATGGTTTTCCTTCATGAGTGATTCTTTGAACTTTTTCCAAAACGATCGATCCCTGATCATCAACTCTGGCGATGGCAAAACAGGCTGA
>PIVQ01000577.1 GCA_003354055.1 Desulfobacteraceae bacterium
CGGGATAGGGGATGTGAAGCCATATTTATTTTGTCCAAGTTGGATTTTTTGTCTAAAGTGAAGTTATCTGAATATCAGGAACTTGTCAACAGGTAGAAAATCAGGGACGGATCAGGCTTTGTTTTTGGCCTTCCTCGGTAACCAGAACCAGATCAGGCAAATGACTTGGCAGGTCAGCAAGGCCAGGAATCCTGCCCTGTAGCCCGCAGTGTCATAGGTGTTGGCAGCCGAGACTTCCCAAAGATTGATGATGGCGCCGATTGCCCATTGAACCCCGAAGGCGGCAATAAAGACCAGCATGTTGATGCCGGTGGTCACCCGCCCGGAAAGGGCCATTGGAAATTCCAGGGTCAGTGACGTATAAGCCAGGATACCCGCAGTGCCGAAAAAACCGAACAATACCATGATCAAAGGTGCGGGCAGGGGCAGGCCAAAGGTCATCAGGGCCTGGACACAAATAAATATTGTCATCCCGGATACAGCTGTAGTCCTGACTGAAATTCCCTTGGCAGCCAGTTTCTCCGCAAGATAGCCCAAGATTATAAATCCTGTGATCATGGCCATGGCCGACCATGACAGATACCGGGCCACCCCTTCTCTTGGAATCCCGGCCACATCCCGCAGCCAAGGCCCGGCCCACAATCCCTGAAGGGAGATGTATCCGGCCTGGGACAGAGTGGTCAACGGGGCGATACGCCAGAATACCGGGCTCTTAAATACCTTAATGATCCCCTGAACCTGAACATGGATCGTTTCCGGCGCAGGTCTTTGGGGGGATGCGGGGACCACAAAAAATACGATCAGGGCAGTGGCAAAGGAGAGCAGGGCCAGAGCCCAGAACAGCCCCCGCCAGTCTGTGAATCCAAGTGCCCATTCCACCGGAATGGTCGCGGCCAGGGCGCCCAGGCCGCCGGCTGCCATCTGAAATCCGTTTATCCGGGATAAAATCTTTGCGGGAAACCAGATCACATATGACTTAAAGGCCGCCATGAGACAGGCTGAAACGCCGAATCCGATCAGCGCCCGCCCGGCAATAACGCCTGCAAGGGAATCGGAAACCGCGAACAGGGCAGCCCCTGCCGCGGCAAATATCAGGAGAATCGCCTCCACTGTCCTGGGACCGAACCGGTCCAGCAGCATGCCCAGAGGCAGCTGTGAAGAGGCAAAGGCGATAAAATAGGTCGAGGTCAGCAGTCCCAGTTCAGACGGATCAATGTGGAGATCCGCCACCAGATCCGGGGCGATCACGGCATTCACCACCCGGAACAGATAGGAGATAAAATAGCCAAGGGCAAAGGGCAGGAATATTCTGAGAATGGTTCCCATACCGACCCTGTCTGTTGAATGATTGGGCATAAATCGAAATTTCCAAGTTAGCATACAAAATAAATCCGAAATGACCTGCAGCCCGGACTGTAAGGTCTGACCATAGCCCGGCTTTTAGTAATTTTCCATACTTTTCTTGGCAAAAAGGCAATTTCTATCATAGTCGGCGGTCAGATAATTGGGGCGGTTAATGAATATAATTCTCCTTTTTCCAGGACACACAGGGACGGTTCGTCGTTTACGGCATAGCAGAAAGCGAGGCGCTTCCCTCCGTCCAAAGGCTGGAAGTTTGTTATGAGCGGGTGAGTCAACCCGCTTTCATATTCCCGGAGCACAATGTCTTTATAAATTTTCAACTCCGTGAACAGTGCGAATTCGTATCCGGCAGGAATGTCTTCGGGTGTGTCAAGGGTATTGGCCGGGAGGATCACATGATTGTTCACATCATGGCAGGCTGATTCTTTCCAGGTCCCCGCCGCCTCCAGAGAGACATCAAACACCCGCCCCATTGTTATCCGCTGGGATTGGACTGCCCGGCTCCTGGGACCTGCAATTCCAGGGGGTAAGAGGGGTGGACAGGGCTGGAATTCTACTTCGGGCCGGATGTATTTTGCATCAACAATGATGGTCTCCGGGATTATAATACCGTTTTCCAGAATCTGGTCTGAAAAATTATGCACGATGGATACATGGCCTTCTATGATTAAACCTTGCACAAGGGTTTCGCTAACCATCATGTGGATGGGAACTTCTTCCGGGAACCGGTAGAGTGAGGCATCTTCACACAGGTATTCTTTAATGGAGGATTCCAGGTCCAGGGACCGGGCAAGCAGTTTGACCGAATCCAGAGATTCCCGGTGAATGTCTATTAGGGTAAGTGAGAGTTTATCCGGTGTAAACAGAGCACACAGGGGCAGCATAAGCGGGGCGAACGGGCCGCACCCGGCATACACCACATGGAGCCGTTCATTTGGAAAAATCTTCTGAAGATCCTGAATGGCCTGATACCCTCCCCTGATATATTTTACCGTGCGCAGGGTGTCTGAAAAACAGTTCACCGCATCGGCCGGTGAAGTGGCTTTACCGGTTTGCAACCGGGTCCACTCTTTTGAAAGGGTGTCAATGCGGTTGCCCAATGCAGACGCAAAACAGGCCTGCATGCTTTCAAGGTGAAGTGTTAATTCATTTACCGGGGTTTCCGAATTGAGAACGGCATTTAGGCTATCCAGCCAGGTTAGTTGAGCCATTAGTTTTCCACTCCTGAATATTTTGCTGCTGTTTCGATACAATATTTTCCCGGTGCGGACATCCGGTGCTACCGGGCTGGACAGGGTGATGCAATACTTTGATTGCTATATTATTTCACCGAAGCCGGGACCGGTCAAGGGATTAGTTTGTCAGGTGGCTGCCACCGGGCCGCCAGACTGGAAACGGCTATCACTGGTTTTAAGATGGCCTAAACTCGCTGCACGAAAAACCGTGGCACTGCGGCTCGCCGCATTAGCTTGATGTTAGATTATACTGAATATAGACATATTTCAGACGTTTTAAATTTGTATTTTATATAATTAATTGAAATGATATGATTTTACTGAATGGGAATTGATTCTGTTTATTACAGGAGTATGAATATGGATTATCCGCCGGATTACCCGCCTGAGAAAATTATTTCAATCTTGAAAAACTCCAGGTTGCTGAATCAGTTTGATGAAGTACAGTTAACGAAATTTCTGGCTTTTTCTTCAGTGGAACGATTTGAAAAAGGGACAACGATCATTGAAGAAAAACAAAAAAACGAAAATATATACATTCTTCTTGAGGGGCGAGTGGAGGTCTATGTTGGGGATGAACTGATACTGAAACTTCGCAGAAAAGGTGATATTATCGGTGAGATGAGTGTGATCACCCAATCTTTGACTGCGGCCTCAATAGTAGCATCATCCCCGGTGGCTCTTTTTATAATTCCTTCTCAGGAGATTTACAATACCGGCCAAAAAGATCTTCAGGCCCAATGGTTTAAGCTGTTTTCCGATATTCTGGTAGAAAAATTGTCCATGACAAATGAAAAGGTCATCGGATTTCATAAAACCAGTGTAAGCCTGAATCATAAAAAACAGGAGCTTGTGCAAAAAACAATGATCCTGCAATCTATCATGAGCAGTATGACAGATGGGGTTGTCGTCTCTGACGGTGACGGACGGGTACTGCAGGTCAATGATTCCTTTGTCCGAATGATCGGGGGCGTGCGTCCACCTGATAGGATAAGTGAATGGCCGGAGGCGATGGGCATATACCAACAGGACCGAAAAACTCTTTTTCAAGTTGATGATCTGCCCATGGTTAAGGTACGAAACGGCGTTTTGGTAGAATCAGAAGAGATTTATATAAACAACGATCATTTGGATACAGGGGTTTGGCTGCAGGCTACAGGCAGTCCTTTAAAAGCAGATGACGGGCAATTATTGGATGGTTGCGTGGTTGTTTTTAGGAATTTCACAAAAAAGAAATTAGAAGAAATCGCCTTGATTAAAGCCAAGGAGAATGCTGAAGCTGCAGCAAAGGCAAAATCTGATTTTTTATCCGTAATGAGCCATGAACTTCGTACACCTTTGAACGGTATCCTTGGTATGACAAACCTTTTAAAAAAGTCATCATTGGCATCGAATCAGGCTCAATGGCTGGATGACATCGAAAAAAGCGGTCATTCCTTGCTTGGGAAGATTAAAAATATTCTTCATTTCAATGCGTTGGAATCAGGGGATGTGCAGATTCACAATGATAAATTAACTCTCAATGAAATTGTCAGGCATGTTGTTCAATCTCATGAACTAACTGCCTGCAAAAAAGGTATCACAATCGATTTGAGTCTATGCAAAGAGACGGAACGGTTTTTTTCAGGGGATCGGGAAAAGATCATCACGGTTCTCGATCATCTGTTTGACAATGCGGTAAAGTATACCGGCAAAGGTGCCATAAGTGTTCACGCGATAATAAAGGATAAAAATGAGACCTCGGTTAAATTTCTTATCAAGCTCACAGATACAGGCATCGGATTCCCGGATGCAAATGTGCAGGCACTGTTTCAGCCATTTTCCCAGGCAGATGCCTCTTTAAGCCGTCAATTTGAGGGCACGGGTTTGGGGCTGACCATTGCAAAAAAGCTTATTGAAGTAATGGGAGGAGATCTTGCTGTTGAAAGCAAGCCTGCCCAGGGCTCCTGTTTTATGTTTACGCTGATTCTGGAAAAAATGGATGACCCAGCAAGTTTAAGCACTGCTGCACGGGTTCAAGATATTCAATCCCTGATAAATAAGGACTATTCCAAACGCAAACCATTATCGATCCTGGTGGCAGAGGACAATAAGGTTAATCAGTTACTGATTAAAAAAGTATTGAAAAATCTGGGATACCAGGCACAGATAGCAGAAAATGGACAAGAAGCACT
>PIVQ01001396.1 GCA_003354055.1 Desulfobacteraceae bacterium
TCCCCAAATCTGCGACACTAAGGACAATGTCTCTGTCTATCAATCCTGCCTTTGTAACCGTCTGTTTTGATCTTTCAATCATTTGAGGGGCAAAATCTATGCCGACAACCTTGCCTTGCCTACCGACTTTGTTCGCAGCAAGAACGACGTCTATCCCTCCACCACAACCAAAATCTACAACCACATTACCAGGCTTAAGGTTAGCAAAACCTGTGGGGTTACCACAACCCCGTGAGAGATTGAGAGCAAGCTCTGGTACCAAATCAAGCTCTGCCTGCCCATATAGTCCCGAATCAACCGCAAAACCCGAACCGGGTTCTTTCTTGCTCGGTCAACAGGACTCCTTGGTGCCACCCGTTTCAGCAAACTTTCCATAGCGGGTCTTTACAAGTTGTCTGATTTCTTCAGTCTTCATTTTTTTTCCTTTCGCTTTTTTAATATGCCTGGAGACCATGAAAGCATAATAATTAAATAGCAGCTATTGGAATTATATAAGGACGATTGCATATCTGAAATTTAAAACAGCTTAGATCGTGCGTGGAGGTGACAATTCTATTTGAAGTATCCTTTTTGATCTGATTAAAGTCAAGCGAACATATGAGGTTGAACGGGATTGGAATTAATTTTAAAGTAATCAACCTACCCGGACCAGTTGGTGGCCGAGGAAAACAACTTCCGGTACTGTTAAAATTTGCAAAAATTGATGACATATTATAAATTGGCGAAATAGACTTAATATATCCCTTTATAAACAAGGCGGCTCGTGACTGCGGTTGAGATTATTTATTTCAATAAAACCGTTGCCCTGTTGCCCCGTTTGGTGACTTTCAAATGGGAGACTAGCCCTTTGTCCAGTCGCCATGCGGACCTGTTATTGGATATCGGCCAATGGATATCTATTGAATAATTTTGTAAACGCTGTTTAAACGAGCATAATTTTAATAGGAAAACAAAAATGAAAAAAATGAAAATCATTTTAAGTGTATTACTCGTATTTCTCCTATTATCAGCGAACAGTGCATTTTGCGCAAAGCCGAGCATTGCCTGGTTCGAGTCCGATGCGATTACAGGATTCTGGCCAATGGTTAAACGGTTTGTTGTTGCCGCATCCGAGGATCTCGGTGTGGATATTCGGATTTATACTTACGGGGAAAATCCCATGCTGATTGTCCCTAA
>PIVQ01000578.1 GCA_003354055.1 Desulfobacteraceae bacterium
GCAATATTAAAAGGGAAGATGCAAAGAAATTTTATCCGAATATGGGTTTTTCAGTATCAAAGCAACAAAGAGTTTTTGATAAATTGCTGGGAGAAATGAAAAATATTAATGGATAGATCCGGTATTACACAGCAGGAGCATGGGTGAGGATTCTGTTAAAACATCCCGGTCGTCCTGACCGGGAATGTAGCGGGCGGGCCAAAGCTTTCGGGCCATGAAATCTCTCGTCCCGCACGCCGCGCCACCTCCACCCATGCCCCTGCATAGTTCTCCGGGTTTATTAATGCTGTTACCGCTTGTTTATTTCTTTACACCTATAGCTATTGCTGGTAGAGCTTTAACTATAGAATATTCAACTTCATACTCGAATTGTATAGCATTCAAGCTAATATGGTATGTGGATAATCGCTCGATTACTCGTAATGGATACAGATTGTAAAATGATAACTAAAACAGCAGACGTAGTTGATTTATTTAATATTTTCCATGATGGAAAAATTCTCGTTGCGAATAGAGTGGGAGAAGACATATGCCTAACAGTCAGTATAGAGTATTTAGCAAAACGTATTCACTCCAATTTTAAAAGCTTTCAAATTCTGCTCCAAAAAGTTGAAGAGCTGACTTTTCACACATGGCCTCATAAAAAAGATGATGAGCCCTCGATTCTTAATAGTTTAGTTGAAATATTTAAGCCACCACTCGACATCTTAGATGCCAACATAATAGAGAACCAAGGTATTGAGGTCATTTGCAATCAAGCTGATATTGCGTCTGAATTCTGTGGTGGCAACCTATACTTTAGAACCACCGGAGCAATAGTAACAGATGAAAGTGGGAAACAGTACTCTATAGAGGAATTGGGAAGGCTCTGCGAAGAGTACTGGGACGAATGGCAACAAAATGGGAGAACTTCCGGCCCATGACTCATAACAAAAAAAATCAGCAGACGGGCAGAGCCACCTATAAAGAATTGGAACAAAAGGTTGCCGTTCTTGAAAAACAGGTCACGGCCTTTGAGCAAAGGCACGAATCCTTAAGGGAATCAGAGAGAAGATACCGGGCTCTGCTTGATTTTGCACCTTATCCTGTGGCGACCTTCACCCTGAAGGGAAATATTTCATATCTGAATCCTGCGTTCACAGAAGTTTTTGGGTGGACGTTTGAAGAGATGAGCAATGGGCAAGCGTCGTTTATTCCGCCGGAACTTGCGCCCGAGACATCTGAAAAACTCAAAGAGTTGTTTAAAGAAAGAACCGTTACCAGATATGTGACCAAACGAAGGGCGAAGGATGGTAGAATCCTTGATGTCATTGCCCGGGGGGCTGTTTTTTCTGAATCGGAAATGGGTGTAGCCGGAGAACTTGTCATTTTCAGGGATATCACCAGGGAAAGGCGAATTGCCGGGAGCAATGAGGCCATGCTTCGGATCAGTCTGGCACTGCCCAATTATCCGGATCTTGAGGATCTGCTTGACTACATCACTGTTGAAATCAAACGGTTGCTAAACACGCAGGGAGCTCTGGTCATTCTGCTGGATGATGAGAGAAAGGAGTTCTTTTTCCCGGGGGCGGCCTATGATGATGCTGCCACAAAAAAGAGGGTCAAGGAGATACGTCTGCCCGTAGACAGTATGGCCTCAGGCAATGTGGTTAAAACAGGCAAACCGATTATCGTGAATGATGCCTTCAAAGATTCAAATCTATATCGAAAAAGGGATATAGAGTTCGGTTATTCCTTTGATAATTATGTGATAGTTCCAGTTCAAAGCTCTGATCGTATCATAGGTGTTCTGGCGGCATTTAATAAAACTGACGGGCTTTTTGAACAGGCGGATATGGAGCTGCTGGAAATGATTGCGGGGACGGTTGGACTTTCCATTGAAAACGCCCGTTTTTCAGAGGAGTTGAAAAATTCCCATAAGGAGTTAACCAGTCTTGACCGGGCAAAAAGCAAGGCGATTAATCATTTGTCCCATGAATTAAAAACACCGGTAGCCATATTCAGCGGCACATTGAATATTCTTTCAAAAAAATTAGACAAACTTCCGGATAAGACCTGGAAACGCTCTATGGACAGATCGCAAAGAAACGTAGAACGGCTCAAGCGGCTCCAGGATGAGATCAATGACATCATTTTGGAAAAGGAGTCTGAAACTAAAAACTATCTTTCCTTTTTCGTGAATCAATGTGCGGATTTATTCGAGGATGCCATAGAAAATGAAGCGGGAAAAACACAAATGATGAATCGTGTCAGGACACGCATCAATAAAACTTTTGAAATCAAAAACAGCGAGCCTGAAAAAATTTTGCTACATGAATTTGTCCAGGACCGGATTGCCAAGCTAACACCGAAATTTCATCATCGCCCCTTGAACGTCAGTCAATCCATAGAGTCAACACCCCCCATTTGCCTGCCTTCCGAACCGTTGCAAAAGGTGATAAACGGTTTAATAAAAAATGCGGTTGAGAATACACCGGATCATGGAAAAATTGAAATCATCGTTTCTAAGCAAGATGCCGGTGTCACGCTCACGGTTAAAGATTATGGTATCGGCATCATTAAAGACCATCAGCAAAGGATTTTTGAAGGTTTTTTTACCACCCAGGAAACAACCGACTATTCCTCAAAAGCCTCTTTTGACTTCAATGCCGGTGGAAGAGGGGCAGACCTGCTGCGTATGAAAATATTCTCGGAAAGGTATCATTTTAATATCCATATCGTTTCCAACAGGTGTAAATTTATTCCGGCAAAGAACGATATCTGTCCCGGAAATATTGACGAATGCCCCTTCTGCAAAAATAGTAACGATTGTTATCAATCCGGCGGATCTGCGTTTATGGTTGTTTTTTAAAACTGGTTGAAGCCCCCTTTTACAATCTGTTACAAACCGTCACTCCTTTGAAAAGAACTTTGCTCCAGGAACTGTATAGTATGAATCATGAATTCCTGATTTTAGGAAGGAAAACAACTCTATACAGGAGGAGCAGACATGAAAAGGTATCTTTTTACGGCAATCACCCTGATTTTAATCCTTGGTATGACTATTTTTGTCGGATGCAAGCCCAATGGCCACAGAAGTAAGCATGCATTTGCCCTTGATTACATCAGCGAAACCCTTGATTTGACAGACGTCCAGGCGTCAAAGCTGACTGAAATCAAGGAGGAAGTCGAAGCAAAAGTAGACGCTCTCCATAAGGAAAAACAGACCATGCATGCCACTTTAAAAGAGCAGCTTGCCGCCGACCGGATGGATGAAACGGTTGTCAGATCCCTTATTGCTCAGCACAGAGAGAAGATGACCGAGGTAATTGATCTTGTTGTTGACCGTCTGATGGCATTTCACGGCGAACTCACCCCGGATCAAAAGGCCAAACTGATCAAAAAAATTGAAAAATTTGAAAGCTGGCGCGGGTGTAGTTCCTGATAGGTTTCAACGACATCAGAATAGAGATTCTCTAACCCTATGGTTTTTGAATTTCTATTCTGATACATAAGTAAATAGAATCGACTCTGGAATAACAAAACGGAAAGATTGGATGAAACAGACCATTTTAATCATTGATGATGATGAAAAACTCAACCGGCTCCTGAAAAAATTTCTGGGCGATTTCGGTATGACTGTGCTCTCTGCGGCCACCCCCTCGGCAGGATTCAAGCTGATAAATGAAAAAAGGCCGGATCTGATCATACTGGACATCATGCTGCCGGAGATGGATGGATTTGAGGTATGTAAGGCCATTCGCCGGACCAGCCGCATTCCCATCATCATGCTGACGGCGCGGGGAGATTTAACAGACAAGGTGGTTGGGCTTGAACTCGGGGCGGATGACTACCTTCCCAAACCGTTTGAACCCAGGGAGCTTGTGGCCCGGATTCAGTCCGTTCTGCGACGAACCCATACCACGTCTTTTGGAAAATCAGAAACCTTCGGCCGTTTGAAAATCGATTTTGCCCGTCAAAAAGTAGTGCTGGACGGACATCCCATGGATCTGACCACCAGCGAATACATAATTCTCTCCTTTCTTGCCGTGAACACGGGAAAGGTCCTTGACCGGGACCAGATTCTCAATGAATTGTCCGGCATCGACTGTGAGGCCTATAACCGGACCATTGACGTCACCGTGAGCCGTCTGCGGCAGAAACTTAACGATGATCCAAAAAATCCGGAATTCATAAAAACCGTATGGGGATCAGGATATCTGTTCCTGGGCGGCACCCGGGAAGAATGAAAATGATATTAAGCCGGTTCAAAAACATCATCCATTCGGTCCATGCCAAACTGATTATGATCTGCCTGATCGCCTGGGTCTGCATTGTCCTTGTTGCCGGAAGTCTATTGGTGATGCATCGGCTCAACTCCATACGGCCCTTTTATACCAATGCAGTCCAGTATTTCACCTATGTGATAGAAGATCTGGGCACGCCTCCCGATATGGCCCGGGCGGAAAAAATATACAATCAGACAGGATTGAAAATCTCTTTTAAAGGGAAGCAGGACCAATGGTCATTGTTCGAGGATCTGCCTGAAAACAACGACATCCGTTACCGCTCGTTTTTCGATTCAGACACCATTTTCCTGGGTAGGTTTCACCACCGGCATTTTTTAAAATTCATCCATGAAAAGGGAATATTCATTTTTGAAAAGCCCGGGTATGACAAAGAGGAAAACCGGAACCTGTGGATACACTTAATTCTTGTGGTTTCCCTGGCCCTGATCATCACCGGGGCGTATCTTGCCATAAAGAAGACATTAAAACCCAT
>PIVQ01000053.1 GCA_003354055.1 Desulfobacteraceae bacterium
TTGATGTTCCGGTGTTGAGAATACAGCCTGAAATAAAAAAGGTAGCCAGTATCCCTATACAGAGTGACAGGGTGAATTTACAGCAATAACGGGATTTCATTTTTCCTCCAGATTAATCTATTACCTTAACAGACCTTTCTTCTAAAACGAATCACCCAAAAAGTCAATTATCACCTTTATCCTGAGCCATTTCATTAAACTTTTTCAGCTTAAGATCAAAAGCTGCACGTTGTTTTTCATAAGCTGCGATTTCCTTGTTAAGCGCAGTAACTTTTTTTTCATGTGCACTGACAGCCTCCTGAGTTTTGGCAGAAGACCTTTCTTTTTTCAATGAAGTAATTTTACTGAATAATTTTTCATGTATTGCTTCAAGACTTCTCTTTTCCTTATTGAGCGCCTGAATTGTGTTTTCTCCGGTGCTGTCATCGGCAGTTTCTGACTCATTGCCGTTAAGGGGGGAAGCCTCTTGTTTAATCTCATCAAACTGGTTCTCATCAACTCTCTGATTAACCGGAACCTCATTTAGATTATCCGTAAAATGTAGAGTGCCGTTTTGGTCCGTATACTTATAATAGTATTCAGCTGACACAGAACCACTACACAATATTAGTAAGCAGCTAAACCCAACAATTATCTTTAATATGCAATTAATCATTGAAATTTCCTTTTTAATTCACTCCACCGGTTACCCCCAAAACAAGAAAAAACTATAAAGTCACAGTATATTAGCTTTAGTCAGGCATAAAATCAAATTAGCTTCACAGAGAAAATCATATTCACCGTTATTCAAAAATTTGAAGCGCAATGGCATAAAAAATGCTAAACTAAATGCCATACATACAATTTTGGGAGACATATTTCTATTGTTAAAGGAATCAGCACTGGACAAGGTTAAAAGCTTTGCATTGCCTGCATAACTTTTAATACGTCATAATTGACAAGTATTGATTGCTTAAATAGAAATAAAGTGGCCAAATATAGTCACTTGGTGATGAGCAAACATAACAATCGGACCTTTAAGCGTAAGGAGTATTTTTTGAACCTTTGGATAAAACAAATTGTATCTGGAGGGAAAAAGCATGGAAAGCGAATGCCTTCCAAAGGCTTATCTGCGCAATCCGGATTTACAATGATTGAACTCATGGTCGTTACGGCTATCATCGGAATACTCTCCGCCGTTGCCTTTGTAATGCTGCAAGAACAATTACCAAAAGCGAGTGCAAAATCAGCAGCAAGGCAACTTAGAACTGACCTGCAGAAGGCAAAACTTGAAGCTGTAAAGCGGAACACAGATTGTCTGGTCGTTTTCACAGTTGCCGCAGGTTCAGATTCCGGTAGCTGCCTGACATGCATCAGCAGTGATGAAGACGACTGCACCGATGCTGATGATATAGTCATCTCAAGTCTGGATTTTAATGACTACGACAATGCTGTTTTTCTAAGTGAAAATTTTCCCACAAACCCGTTTGTATTTAACGCAAGAGGAATACCTGAAACAACAGGCGGCGGTATGTGTCCTGGAACCGCAGCGTTAACCACAAGCGACGAGAGCTATTCGATTTCTGTGATACTTTCACGCAGCGGAAGGATACGGATAGAGTAAAGACATGGATAATTATGAAAAAATGAAACGAATATGGCGTACAACAGGTGCTGACGGATTTACGCTTATTGAGTTGCTTATTGCCGTTGCCATTACAAGCATTTTCATACTTGCCGCAGGTCAGCTTTTTATCACTACCAACGAGATCAATACAGTTCAGGAACAACTTGCAGGTACACAGCAAAATATCCGAGTGGCGATGGAAATGATGGCAAGAGACATACGGATGGCAGGACTTGCTCCCACAGGATCAGCGACAAACGCAGGGTTCCTGAACATCGATATTAATGATGATGCTGAAGCCGAGGATACCGATAGTAACTCCATCACAATAGGATATGACCTTATCGGTGACGGAGACTCCGAAATACTCAGGTGCTATTATTATGACGGCGCCAATGATCAGTTGATGATTATAGATGGTAACAGTACTGCGCAGTCCCTGACCGAAGGCACCATCAGCTCCATGACGTTCAGCTACACTCTGGCAGACGACACTACCGAGTCAGATCCTACAACCAGCGGTGACCTCGGAAATATCAGGGTGGTAACCATCAATATCTGTGGCAAGATCACAGGTGCATTTGAGGACAAGTACACAGGCACCTACTGTTTTTCAAACACCATAAGACCGAGAAATATGTAAAAATGAAACAGAAAATTAAACATATCATGCCACATGAAAACCAGGCCGGTTTTTCCCTGATTGAGATTCTCTTCTCCATGGCAATTTTATCTATCGGGCTTTTGGCGCTAACCATGATGCAGGGCTATTTTGCCGGGGGAAACGCCCAGTCCCGTCATATGATCCGGGCAACTGACGTTGCCATGAATCAGATTGAAACCCTGACCAATATAACAGATCCCAATGACGATGATTTAGCTTCCGGCATTCACACCCAGACTATTACTACGTACCCTATAGATTACCTGTTAGCTTGGGTTGTGACATCTAACGGTAACGGTACATTAACTATTGATATTACCGTTTCATGGCAGCTTGAGGGAGACAGCCATTCTCTCAGCTTTCCTTGGGTGAAAAGCATTTAAACGATGGCAGAAACAGCCATAAAAGTCATGGAGATATCCCCATGAAAATAAATATAGCAGAAGGTCATAACAAATTCATTTTAAATTCCATTGTGTCCAATGAATCAGGTTCGGTACTACTGACGACTATTGTTATCCTTCTTCTCATGACTCTGATCGGTATCAGCGGTATGAATACGGCTTCCACAGACCTGCAGATCACCAGAAATTATAGAATTCACAAGCAGAACCTGGCCCTGGCTGACGCCGCGGTAAACAGAGCCAAAAGCCTCATTGCCTATGAGGTATCCGATACATCGGACTCATGGGTAAATGATATTCAGGCTTTAAACAATGCTGACCCCAACTATTTAAAGGATGGCTGGAATGGTAGTACTGTTATAAATGCGATAGAGGTAACTGCTGTGATTGCGGACTGGGATGACGGCACGATTGCCGCCATTAATCCGACGACCCTGCCCGGTAATAATGAAACCGAATTTGTGGTTTATATGGACCTCAGCAATGATGACGGTGAGTCTGTTGTCATTGCCCGCTCCAGAACAAACAACGGTGATGTAATCATAGAAGCAGCCTTTAATAAACTTTGATCCTTTAACTTTTATGGTGAGAACTGACATACAATGACTGACTTAAAAAATTATATTATTGTCCCGGTACTCGTAATCGCATTATTTGTGACCTCGACAACCTTGGTTCAGGCATTCCAGCTGACACCACCCAGAAATATTGTCCACAAACAGAAACTGCCGCTAAAGGAATTACAGTTTATTCGTACCAAAGAGGGATTAACTTACCTGATCTCTCCTGACGGGCGTTATGTATTCCAGGGGGCCTTGTTTGACGTCTGGAACGGAGAGCAGATTGAGAGTATCGGGGAGATGCAGGCTTTTTCCGATCGTGTACGATTTGATTATATCGGCGTCAAGACAGACAGAATGTTTACCCTTGACCTGGGCGCAGGTAATAAAGATGCCTTTGTCTTTGCAGATCCCAACTGCGGTGTTTGTCACAAGCTTATCCGGGAGATTAAAGATTCAAAACTGATATTAAAAAATTATCGTATCAAAATTGTGATCACACCGGTTTTAAAGAAAAGCAGTTTGGATAAAACAAGAAAGCTTGCAAGTATAGCTAAAGAAGATCAGGCCCTGGCCGTAAATGCCTTTATTGAAAATTCATTTGACAATATTACGGCAACTGAGGAAATGAATGATAAAATTGATTACAACTTATTGGTGGCAAAGGCATTGTCCATCCGAAATTTCCCTTATCTTGTTAATCCCCAGGGCCGTATGCAAATTGGCATACCTGAAGATATAATTTTGTTTTTATCTAAAAAATAAAGACCATGATGCAATAACAGCTGTATTAGGAGTGATATTATGAGACAATATTTATTTAAAGGATTAATTTTTCTTTGCCTGCTGGCGCCTGTAAGTCTTATGGCAGGAGACCTGAATCCGGACCAGGACGTAGCCAGTCCGATTATTATCACTCTTACCGAGTACAGGGAGCTTGGATATAAAGTTTTAGGACCTATTCAGTTCCTTGGCAAAGGCGATGGTCAGATCAAGCTGTACAGGAATGAACCGGTTTCCTATAAAAGGCTTGATGTGATTAACGAGTTTGGTGAAGCCTGGCTGGTCCGGAAATATAATTTTGTCTATGTACTTTCAAAAGACAATCATGTCGTACTCATCCGGTTGGATAAGAAGGAGGGTAACGATGTCTAATATTATACAATTTATTAAAATCACCTTTGTTTCAATTGCTGCGGCTGCAGCTTTCTCCTCTACCTGTTTTGCCTCAAATGCCACCTATGCATACCTGCCGCCTTTTCTCAGCTCCGAAGCACCTGCCAATGTGATTTTTGTTACAGATTATTCCGGAAGTATGCAGTCTCCTGCTTATTACGGCGTAGTGTGGCACAGCTATGAAGATTCAAAAGTCGCCAATACCGGAAATGACGGCGAGGTCTTAAAAGATTACACCAACACTACAAAGTATTTCGGTTATTTTGATTCTGATAAATACTACAATTACAACAGCACTCAAAACTACTGGTATGAGGATACCACGCCCCCCCATACAACCACGGATGCAACCATTGAGGTCGGTAATGTGGATAGTGTTTCAGGCAATTATTTAAATTTTCTTATCACCTCCAGAATCGATGCCGTGCTGATGAATCTGATCGGCGGAAAGGCCACCTGCCCCGACAATACCGATTACTGCCTGCTTGAACCCCAGGGGGCAAGACGATGGGTTAGGGTGACCAACCAGAATGCTGACGTCCATGTATACCCCTATGATTATACAAATGGAGACTACCAGGATCCAGACAAAAACATGATGATCAAGGTTGAGAATGAAGGCGGAACCTCTACTATCGGTGAATTCACCCGGTATGCCAGGCTGAAAATTGATGCGGACGACAGAAGCGGGATTATCCAGGACAATTTCGACGATGTCAGATTCGGTTTTATTGCCTATGCCGACAATGAAAATGACTCGGCAGAGCGGGGATTGATTAAATACGGGGTACATGAAAATAATCAGACCACTCTGATAACTGCCATTGAAGGCGCCTTTCCTTACTACGGAACCTATACGGGAGATGCCATGGCAGAGGCCTATTATTACCTGACCCAGGACAGCACCAATAGAGCCTCATACAACAGTTCATATGTCAGCGCAACAACAATCGTTGATCCCTATTATGAAGAAAAAAACGACAACACCCTGGATCCTGCCTGGTGCAGAAAAAGCTTTGTGGTTTTGATTTCCGACGGTGAGTACAGCGGTTCCAATGATCCTGACACCTGGGCTCATAAATTGAGAACTGAGGATTTAAGACAGACCGATTCAGGGGGCAGCGACGATAAATTTCCCGGCCAGCAGTATGCGTCGGTGTATTCCCTTTTTGCCTTTTCAGACAGTACGACCGGTGAACAGTCCATGAAAACAGTGGCTGCGTTCGGTAATTATGATGAAATAAGCGGTTGTGGCGACAGCACCCCTTATACCTTTTCCTTGTCCAGCAACAGTAAAAACAATACCTTCCCCAGAACCGATTGTACTCTCCCCAGCAATAGCAGTAGTTACAATCAAACCTGTTGTGCCGAGTGGGATTCGGAAGATGATGACGGTGTGCCGGACTCTTTCTACTATGCCAGTGACGGCCAGGCAATGGCAGACGCTCTCGTTGCCATTTTCGAAGAAATTAGACAGGGTACTTCCTCAGGTACAGCAGTTACCGCCTTAACATCAAAAGTGTCCTCAGGCGCTGTAATTGCCCAGGCTGCTTTTTATCCTCAAAAAGATTTTGACGATGGTAACTCCGTTGTCTGGACAGGGGATGTGTTTGCAGAATGGTACCTCAACGGTTATATCCATGATGCAAATGGTGACCTTCAGCTTATTCAAAATATCAGGGAAGATACCATAACCGATTTTGCGTTGAGTGTTGAGAACGACAGGATACTGGAATACCTGATTGAAAGCGGTGATCTGACAATCAGCGCATACGACTCCAGCGCATACGGCACCAAAGTGGATGATACGGCAGATGCAACTTATACGGCCATAGAAGATGTTAACAATCTTTTTGACAGCGGAGAACAGCTGCGGACAAGGGAGCCGGGTGATCGGACCATATACGGTGTAGGTGATGATGTAGATACAGACACAGTTGAAGATGTTTTAATCGCCTTTACAGCGGCCAATGAGGCTGTTTTTGATGACTATTTGGGTTCCACGGCTACAGAATTCCCTGATTGTCTCCTTGTTTCCAATACTCCCCAGTACGATGACCTGATCAATTATACAAGGGGTGAGGATATCACCAATTGCCGCTCACGTACCACTGAGAATTCAACCGATGAGAATGTATGGAAGCTGGGAGATATAATTTATTCATCTCCTACTATTGTGGAATACGATAATTACGCCATGATATACGCCGGCGCTAATGACGGTATGCTTCATGCCTTCAGGCTGGGAGATGTCAGTAACACAGGAGTAGAGTTGAACCCGGCGGAACTTTGTGATGACAGCTCTACAAGCAGCTGTACGCACGACAGCCTGGGAAAGGAGGAGTGGGCATTCGTACCCAAGGATGCCATGCCCTACTTGAGATATATGGCGAATCCTGACTATGACCACATAGCCACCGTGGATCTGAAACCTTATATAATAAACACCGGATCGCAAATCATACTGATCGGCGGAATGCGGTTTGGAGGCGGCAGTGAAAACGGTGATATCAACCCGCCAACAGACACGGATCCTGTTGGGCTGTCCGCCTATTTTGCCCTGGATATAACAGATCCGCTCAAACCCGAATACCTCTGGCGGTATGCACCGACCGGACTAGGGTTCAGCTACTCCGGCCCGGCTTATATAAAAAGGAAGGACGACAATAACGATTGGCACTATTTTATAATGTTTGCCTCCGGCCCCACAACTCATGACGGAAAATCCACCCAGGACCTTCAAATATACACCGTGGAGATGCTCACCGGGGTTGAACAGGATGTCTATGGCAACGTGTCTAATGAATTGGGCATCAACAACGCATTTGGAGGAAGACTGTTCACCAACGGTCTTGATGTGAATGAGGACGGTGAGACTGATTTCATCTTCCTTGGGTATACAAATAAGGCATCCGGAGCCTATGACAAGATGGAGGGCGGAATTATAAAAATTTATACAGGTTCTCACACTCCCACCTCCTGGGATTACAACAAAACGTACTTCGCTCTCTCTACCGATCCGATCACAGCTCCGATTAAAGCCATGAACTGCTTTCCGGATGAACTGGACTATCCCTACCTCTACTTTGGAACCGGACGTTATTTCACTGCTGATGATGAAACCGAAGCTCCTGGCAATGATTATAACCATCTTTACGGGGTACCGTTTGTATTTGATGAAGACAATAATAAACTAGCTGGTGGTAATACGATTAACGGTGCCACCAACAGCAATGATATAAGTTGCAGCAAGGTTAATGCTATTACTAATAATCCGATACAGGCTTCCTGGAAGATAGAACTGGATCTCTCTCAGGGGAACTTCCTGAGAGAGAGATCCTATTCAGATCCCACAACCACAGACTATAACATCGTATTTTTTGATACAGCCCAGCCTACTGACATTGTCTGTGAATCCGGTGGTCAGTCCCGATCTTGGGTGGTAAACTGTGCCACCGGCAAGGCAATTAACGATGAAATTTGTGATGGTGACGGCGAAGACATAACCAGTTATGTGGTTGACTCAGCCCTGCAATTTAAATATTTGGTCCAGTTGTCCGGCGGTGATATCCAGCAGCATGGAGATGACGAGTTCACCGAAGAAATCAACAGGACGACAGCATGGCGTGAAGGGGTGCCCAGTGAACAGGGTGGGTTGCCCACCTTCCCACCGGGATCAATGCTCGGTCAAATATTGTATTGGAAACAGTGGTAAGCAATATATGTTTATACTGTCTAAGATAACTCGACACGTTGTTATTTCAGACAGTATAAACCAAATCCGTTTTTATCAAATTTTTTATCTGTAAATTCATAGATAAACCTCAAGAAATTTTGTTTGTCATTTTCTCTTAAATTCTTCAAGATCTGTTTTTTTACCATACTGTTATTCATCAACAAATGGGTAATTCCCCTCTGTTTAAGCCAAGTTGACAAAAACTGCGGATTCCCCTCCCCCTCTTCAATCACATCAAACAGTATCAGTAAATTCAAATTTTTATCTGGAACATAGGGTTTGTTACAATAATATCCCCGCCCGCCGATATAAAAAAAGAGAGTCTTGGTATTATCTGAAAGGTTCTGATTAATAAAGGATAGAGCTGAATATTCAGGTCTGAAACGGGTTATATAAGAGTCCCTGTCAATACTTCCTGTCAGGTATTCAATTGGTTTCACTTCCCTGAAAAGAGATATAAGATAGGAACCTGAATTCATCAAGGTGTAGAATGCCGACAGGCTAATTATGCCAATTATAGCCCACCTATGGGATGTCTTTTTTGCAATCTTAAAAATGTAAACCAGGTTCTGCAAACCAAAGACTGAAAGAATAACAAGGCCCGGTAGAATAGGCGCAATATAACGAACACGCAAAGGACCTGTAAAAATCGCAATTAAAAAGAAAAGAATTGGATAAAATATCCAGATGGATAATTCAGGCCGACTGATTTTATTTTTTCTGCCGGAGCGGCAAAGAATGAGAAAAGGAAATATTATAAGAACTATGGAGAGTTTCCCATCAAAGTATTGTGGATCTTTATCCTTACCGGAAGAAAAATATCGAATAGGCAATAGCAGATGATCCATCCAGGTTTCTCCAAAAAAATTGTGTCTATAGTAAAACTGGCTGATACCCTCTCCTGTCTGTTTTATTTTATATGAAGGCATTTCACAGTCTGTTTGCGTCTCGGATTGAAAAATATTGTCATACTCCGGGTATACCGGATTACCTGTCCAATTGAAGTTTCTTATCAGCCATGGAGAAACAACCATAAGGCTGAGCAACACAAATAGGAGATACCACGCTGTTAATTTTCTTTTGTTGATGTTGGGTAAGGACTGTCTGGATATAGTCCAGGGAATCCACAATGCCATAATCAGAAAAGTGATCATCCCATTATACTTTGTACCCATGGCAAGACCGCAGCAAACAGCTGACAACACAAGATATCTGCCTTGAAAACCTTTTTCAATCCACTGAATACAGGAAAGTAACGCCGCAAATGAAAAGAAAACCAACCCGAGATCAACATATACGGTTATGGATAATCGTATTATAAGAGGTATGGATAGAAAAACCAGGGCACCCAAACACCCGTAATAAACACTTAACCGTTTTTTCAAATGGTAAAAAATCAGTCCGGCGGTCATAAGGCCAAACACGCTATGCATGAATTTTGGGAGAATGTCATTGTTTAGGTACAAGGCAAACATGTACAGCATATCAAGGTTCATTGGATAATATGAAAACCGCATACATGGCAGCTCTATGATGCCCTTACTTAAATATAATTTCGGGATGGCCAAGTGGTGAACCAGGGCATCCCGGCTCACCGGCGGGACTAAGGAAAGGATACATATGCAGCCTAAGAGCAGGAAAAAGAGAATTGAGTAGCCCGCGATGTCAAATCTTTTGTTCTGCTTATTCTTCATGGCTATTTGTGCGCTGCTTGAGATATTTGTGGCTTTAGCGTTAGAATAATTGCACTTCTTTTTTGAGTTATGTTTTGAACGATTATCTGTCTTACTTTTTTCATGGAGAAAGATAATAAGGGATAAGATTCTTTTTCAATATTATTTAAAATAGCTGAAATATGATCCAATGAAAAGTTTTTGAGAAGGCGATCGGTATAGAGTATAGTTTTGCTTTCATCCCCATGATTCAGGCTGTTCTGAATAAGACATAGTGCAATATACATGCTTTCACGGATGTTTTTTTTAGAAGCTTTATTAAGATAATACTCAGCTTTATCGTAATTGTGGTTAACCAAATTTGCATACCCAAAATAGGTGATGGCCTCTAAACTGAACGGCTTTTTTTTGATGGCTTCAAGGGCGCTCTGGTATGCCAGTTCAAGTTTTTTCCCTTTTAAATAGATTAATGTCCTTTGATTTATTCCTTTGATTCCAAGGGTGTGTTGATTAATATTGTTTTTTAGCGCCAGAATGGCCTCATCTATTTGATCTGCAATAGTCAGGGTCAGCATATAATTTGTAACCACAGAGGCCGTTGGAAAAGTCTCAACCGCTTTTTTTCCATACACTACCGCCTTTTTTAAATTGCCCTTTTGAACGTGACAAAAACTAAGATTGTCATAACTGACCATTCTGGATCTAATCGGTCGGCTGCCTTTAAGCGTCAATGCCGTGGTATGAAGCTGAATTGCCTTATCCCAATTTCCATTTTGCTGATAATAAAACACTGAAAGATTCTGATAGGGTCTGGCTCTTCCGGGAGCCTTTTCCATCGCACTTTCCCATATTGTTTTTTCTGTTTTCCAGTCCATATTTCTAAGAAATGTACCCAGTCCAAGAATGAAAAATACAAACGGAATGATTAAAAAGCCCAAAAACAGAAGAAAATTTTTATCCTTGTCCTGTTTATAGGTGTGTAAGATTTTAACAGTCCATAAGGAGAAAGGGACAAACAAAAACATGGACGGTATATAGTTCCGGTGTTCAAATACAAGCTCCAGGTTAAGGAATGTGGATTCCACAAGATGATTTAAAAAATAAAATAAAAGGGAGAAGCTTATCAAAGGATATTTTTTTAAAGTGGCAATTCCCATTCCTATAAGAGAAAAGATGAAAATAATGGATGGAAATGTTGTCCAAGGAGAAAAGAAGGATGTTGATAATACAAGGTCATGATCCATGGAAAATTGAGTTACGGCCGGGTAAATTAATTGATAAATATAAAAGCAGATGACTCTTGGTTGTGTGATCAATCTTTCAATCTGCGTAAAAGGCCTAGTCGGATCATTTGAAAAAAAGGAGTGGGGATCATTTACTGCATAAATTAAAAAAATAGTTCCAAGGAAAAAGACAATTAACAAAACAGTAATAAGAACCCTTGGTCTGAATACGATTTTCCAGTTTATCTCCTGAAAAAATATCAATTCCAATAACAAAGTGGAGGCCGGCAGCAGAATTGAGTTCTGCTTGGCACCAAAGGCCAGGGCAAATGAAATCATATACATGGTTATTAACAATAGCTTTTGCCACAAACTATTTGAGAACCTATATTTTAGATAGAAGTAAAGACCTGTGACATAAAACAACCCTGCCAATGACGCCATGCGCTGGACAATATAGGTAACAGCAGAAGTGTTAATTGGGTGAATTGCCCAAAGGCAGGCACACATCAGCGCTGCCTGATATCTGATATTTGAACCGGAGACCTTTGCATTAGGCGATTTAAGCAATGTGTTCACAGTAAGAAACAAAAAAATAGCGGTCAGAATGTGTATGGTAATATTAACCAGATGATAGCCTATGACCTTATCCTGTCCCCAATACCAATTCAAAGCAAAGGAAAACATGGCAACCGGCCTGTAAAGTGTGTCTCCCTTATAAAGCCCCCCATCAATACTTGCATGAAAAGACTGGATTATGGACTGCGGGTAAAGATCTTTTAAATGAATACCCGGATTTTTAACGATATTTTCATAATCATCCATGTGCCAGGACGCATCTAAGGTATTGCTGTAGACTAAAGCAGTAATTAGGGAAATCAATAGTATTCCCGTCAGAGTATTTTGTTTGTAGCTCTCAGGATCCGTCAAAAAATTATACCAATTTTTTATGTGTGAAAATGAAAATAGAAACGACTATCGTCGTTAAAATCCAACAACTGCCAGTCAAAAGACTTAATCCCAGTAATTCTATGTCAATGGTTTCGTTATACAGGATCAATGATCTATAATTCAAAGCCTCCAGGTTCGGAAAAACTGTATAAAGAACAATAAGTAGTTTTTGCATGAAAGGGTCTGTTGAATTTTCGGCGTACGCATAAAGATCTTTGGTCCAGTGGCCAATAAAATAAAGCGCCGTTAGAAAAATTCCGTGGAGGAAGGGTGATGTAAACACGGAAAAGAGCAGACTGAAACCGGCTAAAACACACCATTCCAAAAAAATAGACGACAATCCGATCAATAATTCGTATGAAATGCTGATCCCGATAAGGTATAATTCCAATATAAAGAAAAGGTTTAATATGGAATTGGTAAACAGCAAAACTAAAAAGATACCCAACGCTTTACCCAGTATGAAAACCCATCTGTCCATGGGTCTTGAAAACAACAGATAACTGGTCTTTTGTTTGATCTCTCTTTGAATCGTATTCAAACAGAGAAACAAAGCGCCTGCCAAACCGGAAATACCTATAATCCAGAATCCTCCATCTAAAACGACACGGCTTTTCTCTCCTACAGCCATATGAGCGAGCGGCATCATCGCGAAAAAGAGAGTCACTCCAATGATGATGATGGATGTGAATGCCTTGTTTCTTAAATTTTCTTTGACTGTAATCCTGGCGATTGCCAAGATTTGACTTAAGGAAGTATTCATGAGAACAGTTCTTCAATTTCTGGGTAAACGGGAGTTAAAGTGGATAAAGAAACCGATTCATTCAAGACCATCTGCAGAATGTGTTTCTTATCAGCAGGCGAGATGATCATACGAAAAGAATCATTGGAGAGGTGCTTTATAGGGCAATTTTGTATTTTTTGTCTAATATTTTCAATGACAGAAGTGGTAAAAACCACCTCGTATTTGGTGTCTGCATCAGAGATGTCTCCCATGACGCCTTCCCAAATGATAGCGCCTGCTTTTATAACTGCAATGGTATCAGAGAGTCGTAATACATCAGACATGATATGTGAACTGAACAGAAGCGTCCCCCCTCCACGTTTAAATGAAAGCAGAATATCATGGATACGTGAACGCCATTTAGGGTCTAATCCGCTCATAGGTTCATCCAGGATAAGTATGTCAGGCTCATGCAACAATGCCTGGGCAAAACCGGCTCTTTGTGTCTGGCCTTTTGACAGGGTGTTCAGCCTTGCATGTCTAAACTCTTCAAGTTCAAATTGCTTAAGGACACGGTCAGAACCTGAAGTAATTTCTTTGCTGGACAATCCGGATATATGCCCGAGTAATTCAAGCCATTCTTTAAGAGTCAAATAAGAGGGAAAGTATTGATTCTCAGTTAAAAGACCGATTTTCTTTTTTGAAGAACTATCTGAAACTGGTTTTTCGTTCAGAAACACTTTTCCGGAACTGGGCTTAATAATACCGGCACATAATTTAATCGTTGTTGTTTTCCCCGCACCGTTTGGTCCGATTAACCCTATGGACTGTCCTTTCGCAACTGCTATATTCAAGTTAACTACAATGCTTTGGGGACGCATGAAAAAACCAGTACGTGCTATATAATTGACATTTTCCAGCCTTATTGCAAGATCGCTCAATCCGCTTTTTCTCCTGAAATTTTTTTTTGGATTATCTGTTTTTGTAAAGGGTCTTTCAACGTTTCCATTACAGTTTTAAAAAATGCATGTCTAAACGCCTGGTTATCGGTCCTTTGCGCCAATGTAACCAACAGACTTGAAAAATATTGAGGCGCACCTTTTATCTGGGACGCTTTAAATAGTGTTTTTGAGGCTGCCTCATAGTTTCCCTGATCTTCCCATAGTATATACCCCTTTATAAGCAATAATTCCCAGGAATTTTTATGATGCGAAATCCCTTTTTCCAGAAGGGCGAGGGCGTGAGAGGGCCTTTTTGCTTCTAAATATAGGAGGGTGGCCCCGGAAAGATACGGTGATTCCCATTGTGGAGAAAGGTCTGTAATTCGATTCAACAGATAATACAGATCAAAATATTCCTGGTCTGTTACCGCATGAACGCCCACGTAATAACAGGCCCTCAACCATAAAAGATCAGCTATAAAATTCGGATCGGCTGGTGCCAGTAGCCGTATAAAAATCGTGTCGGCTGGAATATATACGATCTCATCTGTTTCACCCTCATTGCACCATGAGCAAAGAGGATTTGTAAATGAATAGGTAAACCTGTTTTTTAATAGAAGTGATTGAAAAAAAAAGGTGAGAAATAACAGCGTGCAGATAACGAGATATGCAAAAGTATGCTTCATTGTGAAAAAACTTCTGCCCTTTTGGTCAAAGGGCAGAAGTTTAAAAATTAGGTAGTTAATTTATTGATCACATGCATTAGCAGTGGGGGTCAAATCGCCGTCTTCGTCTATTGTCCATGTATCTGCTTCCGTATTGATCGTAGCAGTTGCGCTGGCAGTAAAGGCGGTCGTGGAAGATGCATCCACTGAATATGTGTATCTTGGGTCCCCTTTAGTATTCCAGCCGATTGCAGCCATTGTGCTGTATCTATCATATTCTGCAAAATATGCTTCCTGCATTACTCTCATGTTACCCAGGTTTGCCTTGGCTTCACTCTGCTTTGCTTTACATTGGTAATTCATGAAATTCGGAATTGCAATGGCTGCTAGAATGCCTATAATGGCAACAACAATCATCAATTCGATCAGGGTAAACCCTTTTTTGTTTGTTAAAAGTTTTTTCATAACGCCTCCTTGGTATATTTGATTAATGATAAAAAACATTGCCCTCCTTCTGATCTTACGAATTTAGCTTGCAAAAAGTTTGCCATTTTTTTGAAGATTTTAAATTCGAGGACGAATTTCCAACTCAGCTCGTTATATATAAGCAAATTGGAGAAAAAACAGATGTAATTTAATTTTTAGTTATTGATTACAAGGCAGCATACTTTAACAAGTATGACAAAATTTGTATGAGCATTGCCAATATTAGGTCGCATAGATCATTCTTTACCCAGATAGGATAGATATATAAATCCTATAAAGGCAGTTCCCAGATCCATCAATGTATAGACAATTCTAAGAAGAACGGTTATTAATGCAGCATTTTCAGGGCCTACAATATTTCCTAATGCAAAGAAACATATGCCGTCTTTAACACCTATCCCGCCCGGACTGAAAAATGCGAATAAACCGACTGTATTCGAAAAGGTCGTGATCGAAATGAGCCACAGTATCATGGACATGCTCACAGGTGTTATAGCCCTTGTAATAAACCATGTCGAAATTCCGAAGCACAAACATTGTAGTAATGCAAGCCCGAGGCAGGTTAAGGTTTGGCGTGTATTTAGTTGGGTTATACTATCGACAATCTCCTTCTTTTTTATCAGTCTCTTCCAGATAAAAGAAAAGATATCCGGCTTAAAAAGAAGAAGAGCACAGATCAAGGATACAATCCAAAACCCAGTTGATGAAACAAGTTTATCATGAAACAAAAAGAAGAGAGGAGTGGATAATATCAATGCCGCGCAAACCGTCATAAGTGTATTTAACAAGGGTATAAGGCCTGCAATGTGGATCGGAATCTTGAATTTTTTTAAGAAATACATTGCAATTGCAACTAGAAAAAATTTTCCAGGCAGATATTTTCCCAGGAAAGAAACCCAGGCTATTGATATGGATGACATCAAAGGCAACGGACGATTATAGTATCTGAGCAGGCGATCATATCCGAAGCCTGTAAAGCAACGGGCAATGGTTTCAAAAACGACAGACAGCAGGACAAAGTACCAGGAAATTTTTAAGGACGAGAATTGAATCCCTGATAGCTGAGGATAAAGTGCCTTGCCTACAAAAATAAGAACAATGCTTAACAGAGTATATCGATTCCACTTTGATTTTAGGAACGTATTTGTTCTGTTTGATAGGCTCATAAAAAGATATTGTTACCGGGAATTATTTCCACGGCAGGTCTTCTTGCGACACAAGACCATGGTCCATGGCAAGGGTGATTTGATGGCGATAATGTCAAAATATTGAGAAATTAATGAGACAAATTGTTTTTGATTCCAGTGGTTAATGTGGCCAGGGGGATTTCCAAAATTTTCCAGGTACTTTAACCGGGCCATGTTTAAAGATCTCCATAAAGGCTCTCTTGGTACCGATAGAATTGCAAACTTTCGACATACCCGCTCCAATTCGAGTAAGGCCATTCCCGGGTTTTCAAGATGCTCTAGAACTTCACTGCAGATAACCAGATCAAAGCTTTCATCTGCTTGCTTTATGTCATATATGTTTCCGACCTGAACATCGCAAAAGCTCAGTTTTCCTTGGGCATCGGCTGCATCTATAGGATCAATATCCATAGCACTGCACTTTTTTATCGGACTCACGCTGTTGAGCCTTTCAAGAACGAACCCTTCTCCACACCCCACATCTAAAACACTATCAACAGTAAGCCAACTATAGAATTCGGATATGGTATCAAAAAAATTCTTGATTAGCGCTCTGCTGAAAGGATTGCTCGTATTGTATTTAGCATGCTTACTATCTTTGGTTCGAAGTATCATGGACAATTTTCTAAAAAAATTTGCTTTTTAATAAAACGTACAAACCGGTAACATATTTTTTAAAGTCACCGGCACCTCTGATAGATAAGAAAAACTTGAGGAACATTTCTGGCCTCAAGTAAAATTTTCTCAAGGCCATCTTTTGAAGGGCAGTGAGTTCCTCAAGAGTTCTGCCTTCAGCTATAAATGGAATTTGTGCGTCCTTTTTCCAGCCTGACCACGTATTATATTGTTTCCAGTCATAATGGCGAATTTTTCCTTCCCTATCAAGCTGATCAAACATAGGTGTTCCGGGATAAGGAATTGTAATGGTAAACTGAGCCCATCTTGGATTTAGTTTGATTGCAAAATCAATTGTTTCTTTGCTTTCTTGAATGGTTTCGGTTGGCAAGCCCAACATAAAAAAACCTCTGACAGAGATACCAATCTTATGGGTCAAATCAATAGTTTTTTCCACCTGTTCAAGCTTAATGGATTTATTAATCATGTTTAACAATCGCTGGCTGCCGGTTTCTATTCCATAGCTTATCTGCCAACATCCTGCGCTTTTCATCAACTGGAGTAATTCTTCGTTTACAGTGTCCACCCGGCTTTCACAGGTCCATTTGATTTTTTCTGAAATGCCGTTTGATATGAGTGCCTGACAAAGCTTTTTCACAAATGACGGATTCGCGGTTAGCGTATCTGCCTCTATGTTTAATTGGTTGATATGGTAATCAGTCACTAAGGTTTGAATTTCCTGCATGATTCTTTCAACGCTGTGAAAACGGATTTTACGCCCAAAACTATGGGAACAATAAGTGCATTTAAAGGGGCATCCACGGGCCACAATGATTGTTGGACAATATGAATCATTTGTAACTCTGGATGCTGTTAGATGGTACTTATTCATCGGCAGTAGGTGCCTTGCAGGCATGGGAATCTTGTCCAAATTTTTTATAAACGGACGAGGTTTATTTTTAATAATTTTGCTATGGCTGTCACGGTAACAAATGCCAGCGATCGACTTAAGCGTTGATAGCTCCATATCCAAAGCAATTTCTTTTATTGTCTCTTCGCCTTCACCGACACAGACGATATCTACTGAGGGGATGTCGGATAAGGTCCTTTCTGGCATTGCAGTGCAATGGGGGCCTCCAAGAACAATAGTTTTTTCTTCAAATTTTGTTTTAATTTTTTCGCATAGCTCTTTCACCACACCAAACGAAGGTGTCAAAAGTGAGATACCGATTAAGCTACATTTGAAAGAATCGATCGTTTTTAGGACATCTTCTATAGTCAGGCGTTGGGCCGGGGCATCAATGATGACAACAGGTATACCAATTTCTTCAAGGGAACCTGCAAGGTAAGCAAGTCCTAATGGCTCGGTGACTGCGCCAAAATGCTTCATATCGCTACCGTACCTGTCTTCCAGTGTCAGAGGCGGTGAAATCAAAATAACAGTGTCTTTTCTTACCCTTGTGGTCATAAAGTTACTTCCCCTTTAAATGTTTATTCGCCTCCATATCAAACCACATGGCAAATAAGGAAAATTGCGCTGATGCTAAAAACGAAGAAAAGGCCGCCAAGGCATTTATGGAAGGGATATGGCCAGTCAGTATCCACAGATAAAAAACCCTGAAAAAAAGAACAAATGACAGTCCTCCAAGAAAAATCCCTAAACAATAAAAAAAGACAAGCGGGTGAAAATCCCTGATAACGTATTTTTCTTTTAACCGCCAGAAAAAACGTTTCACCAATAGCCAGCTAATTGTAAACATAACTTTTTTGATACTTATGCCAGACACTTCGCCAACATTGTAGATAGGATCAACAGGAACGTCTTTTACCACAAAGTTATCAATATTGAGCAATATTAGCTGGTCATTGGGCTGGCCGTAACGCTTATACATTTTTGACCAGTCAATTGTTGCCAAGGCTTTCTTATTGATGGCTGTAAATCCGGATTGGAAGTCGGAGAGGTGCCAATAGCCAGAGACAATTTTTGTCAAAAGGGACAAAAAAGCAGTTCCAAAGAACCGTAGTCTCGGCATGGTCTTAAAGGCCTTTCCTGAAAAAAAACGGTTGCCTTTAGAATAGTCACATCGTTCTTCTGCAACCGGGTCCAGAAGAGAATCAAGATCGTCCGGATTCATCTGCCCGTCACCATCCATGCGGACGGTGATATCAAAGTCGTTATTCAGTGAAAACTGATAGCCGCTTATCATAGCACCACCACAGCCTTGATTGATTTCATGGCTGATGAGAAAAATATCTTCACGTTTTTTTTGGAATTCTTTAACTGCTCTTGCAGTACCGTCTGAACTGGCATCATCTACAACCAAAATCGCATCCACATAATCTGGGATTGTTTTAATCACCGATTTGATTTGGTGGGCTTCATTAAAAGCCGGGATTATTACACATACTGTTTTATTTTTGTACACAACTGCCTCTCAATCCTAAATATAATTTAGATATAGCAAGTGGAATAAATGTTCCTTTTCAGGAAATTACTCTCCATCCACGTCTATTTTATCTAACCGGTAGCGCATAGACCTCATGGATAAATTTAGAAAATCTGCTGCTTTTTTTTTATTGCCGCCGGACAACTCCATGGCTTTCTTAAGGTAGACTGATTCTATAGTGGAAAGAATCCTGTCCAAGTCAACTCCTGAGGCGACATCATCCAGATCAAACCTGCTTCCTTTGACACCTTCTATCCACCTTCTTCGTTTGTGCGTGGAGATGGTCAAACTCTCTGGCAAGATTATATTCGTGGATGAAAGAGCAACAGATCGCTCAATGAGGTTTTCAAGTTCCCTGACATTACCGGGAAAAGAATATTTGGTCAAAAAATCGATGGCATAGGAGGATAGTTTAGCAATATCTTTGCCTAATTTTTGGGAATATTTTTCAGCAAAATGGGCAGATAACAGCTCGATATCCCCTTTTCTATCTCTCAGAGGAGGGACTTTAATAGGAATTACATTTATACGGAAGAAAAGATCTTCCCTGAAATTACCATCAATGACTTCCTGTTCGAGCTTTTTGTTTGTAGCTGAGATGATTCTAACATTCACCTCGATTTCTGCGGTGCCGCCTACTGGTTTGAATTTTGTTTCCTGAACGGCTCGAAGCAGTTTGACCTGTAAAAAAGTGGACAATTCCCCAATTTCATCCAGAAATATGGTGCCGTTGTTTGCGGCATCGAATAATCCCTGCTTATCTGCTACAGCACCTGTAAAGGATCCTTTGACATGACCGAAAAATTCACTTTCCATGAGGGTGTCAGGAATACCGCCGCAATTAACCACAACAAAGGGCTGGGCTCGTCGGTCAGAATTCTCATGGATGGCCCTGGCAATGAGTTCTTTTCCCGTACCACTTTCACCTGAAATCAATACATTTGTTTTGGTGGGACTGATTTGCCGGATCCGATTGTAAATGGCCTGCATGCCGGGGGAGTTGCCAATGATCCGGTTAAAATGAACATGATCTTTGAGTTCTGAGGATCTTCTTTCTTTTTCATGTTCTAAGGTTTTAAGCTCCAGGGCTTTGGCGATGGTACTGCGTAACTCATTATTATCAAAAGGCTTGGGAACAAAATCATAGGCCCCTTCGTTCATGGCTTCCACGGCAATTTCAGTGGTGGAATAGGCCGAAATCATGACAACGACAGTCTCTGTGTTCTCTTTTTTAACGGCCCTCAGCACATCAAGCCCTGTGATATCACCCAGGCGAATATCTGTCAGCACCAGGTCATAGGTCTTTTTCTTTATCTGGTTCAGGGCCTGTTTACCGTTTTTGGCAAGGGATACTGCATAGCCTTCTTTGGACAACAGCATTTCAAGGAATTCACGCATGCTAATTTCATCGTCCACCACTAAAATGCTGTATTTTTTCGTCATTTTCCCTTTGTCCCGGTGATTATTGTTTTGAATATACGATCCTGCCATCTACCAATGTCATCACCGCTTCTCCTTTAACCTGCCAGTCTTTAAACGGGGTATTCCGGCTTTTGGAAATAAAAGAGTCAGGATCAATGGTATGGGCAGATTCAAGGTCAATCAAAGTTAAATCAGCCGGGTTGCCTTGGGATAT